>JAYZJE010000194.1:0-2515 GCA_036164895.1 Pseudomonadota bacterium | reverse complement strand
CGATTGCGGCCAGGTGTCGGGAGACCGCGGACCAAGCGCCACCCCAGCCGCACAGGAATCCGCCGGTTAGTACCGCCAGCAAGGTCGCCGCATCCAGACCGAGCACCTCCAGCCCGCCTCCGTAAAGGCCGGTCAGCCGCTGTAGCGGGCCGGCGAGCAGCAGGTATCCGGTTCCCAGCAGTAACAGCGCGAAAGCTCCGCCGATTACGCCGTACCAAAGCCCGATATATAGGAATGGCCGCCGCACGAAACCGTCGCTTGCCCCGAGAAGCTTGCAGACCACGATTTCATCCCGACGGTTTTGAATATCCAGCCGTATCGTGTTACCGACGGTTACGATCACGGCCCCGATCAGCATCACCGCTACAATCCAGACTCCTCGTCGCAGAAAATCCAGTATAGCGTTCAGGCGCGCAACCCATTCCGTATCAATGCGAACCTGATCGACTTCGGGTAAAGCTCGTATTTCCTGTTCCAGCGCTGTTAGCACCTCGGGGCTAGCTGCTCCGGTTGGACGGGCGACCAGCGTGTGTGGCAACGGATTGTCATTGAAAGCATCCAGCACCTCTTTGAGATCAGAGCTTGACCTGAATTGCTCCAACGCCTCGTCCGCCGCGATCACTTCGACCGAATCGATGATTTTGCGTGCCGCTAAATCGTTAGCAATGCCCGTGGCTGTTTCCAAAGGCGTACCAACCTTCAGGTACACGGAGAAATCCCGCACGCTTTCCCATCCTCCAACAATCGCCTTGCCGTTCTGCACCAGCAGATGCAGGCTCGCTGGCAGAGCGAGCGCTACGCCGATGACGGCGATGGTCAAGCTGGTAGTGATGGGTTCAGCACACAGGTCGATAAGCGCTCCGCTGCAATTGCGCAGGTGTAAAAAAAAATAATGCTTCAGGGCTTTCACAGAATCCTGCTCGCGCCTGTCGATGCTGGAACCGTCACGTGCTGTTTCCTCGGTCGATAACTTCGCCATCTGCCAGTTCGATTTTGCGGGCGTCGAGTTGTTCGAGAAGAGTAAGATCGTGCGTTGCAATCAACATCGTTACGCCAACCTCGTTGAGACGGCGAAACAGATTCATAATGCCCAGCGAAAGCTCCGGATCCAGGTTACCGGTGGGTTCATCGGCAATCAGCAGCTTCGGTTTAGACGCTATTGCTCGGGCAATGCCGACGCGTTGTTGTTCCCCTGCGGAAAGGCGGCGCGGCGCACTGCCCACCTTATCCAGAAGTCCCACCTGATCCAGCGCGGCACGGGTTCTGCGCGCAATCTCCCGTCGGTTGAATCCAGCAATAACCAGCGGTAGCGCGACATTGTCAAATGCCGGCCGATCCTCCAGTAACTTGTTGTCCTGGAAAACAATGCCGATTTTTCGCCGGTGTTGCGGCACCTGCCGCGGTGCCAATCGCCCGATGTTGCGACCGTCAACAAACACCTGACCGCGAGTAGGTCGTTCAATCAGTGCAATCAGTTTCAGCAGCGTGCTTTTGCCCGCCCCCGAGTGGCCTGTCAGGAACGCAAGCTCTCCGCTCGGCAACTCCAAGGAGACGTTGTGAAGCGCTGCACGTCCTTCGCTGTATCGTTTTGTGACATTCTCGAAGTGAATCATATCGACCCCTCTACGACATCGGCGTGCGGTTCGAGAAGCGCATCAACGTACTGTTCTGCGTCGAACACTTCCATGTCGTTTGCCTGCTCCCCGATCCCGAGAAAGCGAAACGGAACGTCAAGTCGGTTAGCAATCGCGATCAGAATGCCGCCGCGTGCACCGCCATCAAGCTTGGTCATCGTAATGCCGGTTAAGCCTACGGCCTCATGAAACTGAATTGCCTGATTCAACGCGTTTTGTCCAAGACTGGCGTCGAGCACGAGCATTTTCTCGTGCGGCGCTTTCTCATCCAAGCGCGCCGCTACCCGAACAATTTTTTCGAGTTCCTGCATCAGGCCTGCATGGGTTTGCAGCCGGCCGGCCGTATCGGCCAACACGACATCAATCCGGCGGGCGCGGGCTGCTGCGAAGGCATCAAAAATCACCGCTGCCGGGTCAGCGCCCAATTCCTGAGAAATAACCGGTATACCGTTGTGTTCACCCCAGGCCTGCAGTTGTTCGATGGCCGCCGCCCTATAAGTATCTCCGGCGGCCAGTATGACCGAAAGTCCTTGGTCGCTGATTCGCTTGGCCAGTTTGCCGATTGTTGTGGTTTTTCCCGAGCCGTTAACACCTAACATAAGAATAAGGAAGGGTCGGACTCCCGATGGGATTGGAAGCGCAAGGGCCCGCGGCTGCAGTATTTCCAGCAGGATTTCCCGCAACAGTTGCCGGAGGGATGCGCTGCCCGATCCAGCATCTCTCGGGGAGCGGCGACGCAGGTCGTTGATGATGCGTTGGGTTGCATCGACACCGACATCGGCTAGCAGCAATTGATCCTCTAACTCTTCCGCCAACGTTTCGTCAAATTGCCTGCCGGCCAGCCAGTCCAGTTTGCGAATTCCCAGTCGCCGGTTAAGGCG
>JAYZJE010000193.1:0-4947 GCA_036164895.1 Pseudomonadota bacterium | reverse complement strand
AGGTTACTATCAAAATAAAGTGGCGCCTGAAAGGGCTGCTGCAACTCCGGCTGCCGGCCAAAACCCTGATCCAGCTGCTGAAGCTTTTCATGTCCAATCCTGCGTGCAAATCCATCCCTGGGTAGACGAATGCATTCCCCTAGCGTGTCGATCCCCATTTGTCGAAGCTTTTTTTCGGTACTCTCAGGCCAGCCAAGACAACTTATTTGCAACTGGGCCAGCTGGCCTGGAAGTTGCTGTGGCTCGGCAATTACTATTTCCTGGCCCGCACGCGCCAGCCACAATGATGCGCGCGCCGTTGGCGCACAAGATACGACTGCTCGATAGGCCCGATGTTCAAGGTCGGTTAAGAGTTCTTCACGTAAGCGATCAAGCCCACCAAAAAGCTTCAAGCTACCCCTGATTTCCATAGTCAAGGCACAGGAAACCTTGTCGATGCTAACTACCGGAGTAAAAGAAACCGCCCAAGCCGCCAACTGGTTAAGCGCTTCCGTTTCCAGGCGCTTATCCTGCTGGTGTATTTCCAGATCAGGAACAAGCGCGAAAGCTGCATTGACAGAAAGCCCCGGCTGAATGCCCTGACGGGCAGCAGCACAGTTACAGATCAATATTCGAGCTCGCTTACCCGATTCGGCGATAACCGCCCGAGGAGAATGATTCTTTCCCGGCAGCACTTCCAGTGAAAGCAGCGGGAAATACACACAACACCAGAGTTTTCCTGAGCCCTCGGTGCTTACACGAAAACCCGACGCTGCAGAAGACGTCCCATCGACATGCGTAAATGGTTGACGGGATAAAGAATCATTCTGCCCAAATAACAGCGGCCGTAATTTTGAAGAGCGAGGCATGGCGGTAAGCGGACCCGCTGTTGCTTTATTCAGTATCTACGAAAACGGTGTCGGGTCTGCCGCTTAGGTTCTTGACAATATCGAGTCTAATGGTGCCTGAGTCAGGCCGCAGGTGAATACGCAGCTTTGCCGACGAACTGTCGCGTATAAACTTTGCCGGACGAAATAATACCACCCAACAGCCACTGGTCTCTGCCGCCAATTGCAGCCGACGCATGAATCGCTTGTCGACGGCCTGGAACCAAGCTAATACCGCTGCGCAGGTACCCGATCTCAGGGCCTGTTCCATCGCCCATAAAATATCTACGCGATACCTGGAATGCACCACGAGAACCCGGGAAATATCCATGCCAACCTGTTCGAGAGCCGGCGCATAGGGTATGTACGGTGGAGAGATCCATAATACCCATCGCTCCATCACAGGTTCCAAAGATCCCTGACTCTCACCGGACTGTTGGCTTAGACGAACTAGCGCCGGCATCACCAACTTAAGTTCGCCGATGCCATAACTATCAAACAACAGTTCGGTTAAAACCCCTACCGGCCACCCACCGGCCAATGCCCGATCCAGGTTTTCGAAGCCAGTTGATACGGTAGCAGCATCAGTAAATGCACTACCTGCTTGCCATATGCGGGGGTTTTTTAATAGCTGATGGAGACTGCGTTTGCTCGACATATAATCACGCTCGAATTGTTATTAATATTTACTCTCGGCGCAGCAGCCCCACTACAACGCCTTCAATGATCAGTGACTGTTGATTCAGATCGACTTTTATCGGCGCATAATCCGGGTTCTCGGGCAGCAGCCAGACCAGCTTGCCTTCCTGTCGGTAACGCTTCACCGTGACTTCGTCCTCCAAGCGTGCAACCACAATTTGCCGGTTGCGAACCTCCGGTGTGCGATGCACGGCGACTAGGTCACCGTCTAGAATCCCGGCCCCTTTCATGCTCATCCCATGAACCCGCAGCAGGTAGTGCGGCTTTGGATGAAACAATCCTGGGTCAACACTCAAATGGTCTTCAATATGCTCCTCGGCCAGCATCGGACTGCCTGCCGCAACCCTTCCAACCAGGGGTAGGCCCGGCTGCTCATGCGATGTGGTTTTCAGTTGAATGCCCCGGGACGTTCCGGAAAGCAGTTCAATGGCGCCTTTGCGCTTCAACGCTCGCAGGTGTTCTTCAGCCGCATTGGCTGACTTGAAGCCAAGGTTTCGAGCAATTTCAGCCCGTGTCGGCGGCATTCCCACCTCCTCGACAAATTCCTCAATGAATGCCAGGACTTCGGATTGACGGGAGGTAAGCGGTGTCATCTTCCTATACCTGTATATATAAACAGTAATGTTATTATATACAGTCTTAACGGCAGTGCAAGCTTCTGGCCACGCACCGAAACCGAATCGCCCTGGCACCAACACCCGGTGACCCGACCTTTTCGAGGCCGCGCTTTACCACCATCGCTTTAAACCCTGATGCGTAATCACCTCAAAAAACCTCCATCTCACCCGTGACTTGATAAAAATCACACGGCCGATCCGGGCCAAAACGACAGCGCAAACCCGCCAACTTCAAGGTTTGCGCTTTGTCAGGGATTCCGTCATGATTCCCGCATCAACTAAATTCATAGATACACTAACCGCAAGGGTTGTAGTCTTCTGCCACTAAAAAAACTGAGGGAACCCAATGAGTACAAAAATCCAGACAGTGATTAAAGCAGGTGCCATGGTAATTGCCCTGCTGTTAACAACCGGGTGCGCCAATTTACAGACCCAAATCGATGCAATCGATGCACGGGTCGACGATCTCGCGGCTGATGCTGCATCCGTGGCAGAGGTACGGCAAATAGCGCTTGCTGCGCAGGCAACTGCCGACGAGGCGCTGGCCGCTGCCGAACTTAATGCAGCTTGTTGTGATGCCACCAACGAAAAAATTGACCGCATGTTCGAGCGCAGTCAAAGTAAATAAGGGAATCTTCTTAAAGGTAGGGCCGTAGCGGGTGCTTCGGCCCTATTTTTTTACCATCTAGCAACTCATCGCAGGCCAGGGTCATTATCCGCTAAACGTTCTATAGACTCGCTGCGACTCCCGATTTTCACCGGACTGCCGGACCTTCGTTCGAAGACTTCCGTAACCAAATCCCAATCAACGTCGGCCGAGTGCGTCACGGTCAATTTGACGTACTGCTCGGTAATGGGTGTCATGTTGAGCGTATTGTCAACACTGGCCGACGCCAATGGCGGATGCACTTCAAGATACAGGCCGTCTGCTGCCCAACCGAGCTTATACGGCTGATTGATAACGCGCACCGGCGTATCAACGGCAATCTTCTGAAACAGCCACTCGATATCCTCGGGATAAAGCCGGATACAGCCGTGCGAAACCCGCATGCCGATGCCGGCCGGCTGGTTGGTCCCATGAATAAGGTAGCCCGGCATCGCAAGCCGCATGGCGTAATTACCCAGGGGGTTGTCAGGTCCGGGCGCGACCACCAAGGGCAATGGGTCGCCTGCTGCCGCGTACTCAGCCCGCACCGACTCCGGCGGATGCCAGCTAGGCTGAACCATCTTGCTGAGTATGCGCGTTTCGCCCAGCGGGGTTTCCCAGTCACGGCGGCCTATCCCAATCGGAAACGTGCCAACGTAATCGCGGTCGGCTGACCGGAAAAAATAATACAAGCGATATTCAGCAACATTGATCACCAAACCATCGCGGCCCACGTTGGGCAACACCAAGCGCGATGGCAACGTCACCACGCTACCATCCCCTGGCAACCACGGGTCCACGCCGGGATTGGCAATGATCATTTCGACATAGCCCAGATTTTGTTCGCGCGCAATATCAGAGAAGGTGTCCTCGTAACGCATTATCACAATGCGGTCTGATCCGATGACATGCATATCATCGGGGGGCAGCGCGAGGACGTCTGCCGAAAGCAACGTGGGCATAAAACCCAGCAACACCGTTGCAGTAATGCAAGCGAACGTGATTAGATCCGGGCGCGCGCAAGCCGGCACGACTCGTGGTGCCCCCTGCCGGTGGTCCGGTTTTTGTTGTGGGCGAAGCGGCAAAACGCCTTTTATCATCCCTGAAGACCTAAAACCGGCACCAGTATCGCATAGGTCAATCCGGTAATAAGCAAAATTCCAAGGATATTGACGTACAAACCAGCATGGCACATTTGCCGCACGCTAATCATTCCAGACCCAAACACGATCGCATTAGGCGGCGTGGCAACCGGTAGCATAAAAGCGCAGCTGGCAGCTATCGCGGCCGGCAGTATCAGCATCAGCGGCTCCAGCCCAAGGCCGACAGCCACAGCATAAAGCAGTGGAACCAGTGTCGCCGTCGTTGCGGTATTGCTGGTTAGCTCGGTAAGAAAAATCATCAGCCCGATTACCAGCAAGACAATCCCCCAGGTCGGCAACGGCGCCAATGCCGCCGCCCGACTACCGAGAAAGGCACTGAAGCCACTTGCATCGAGTGCGGCCGCAAGACTCAGCCCGCCACCGAACAGGACCAGCAGGCCCCAGGGTAATTTGACTGCGGTTTCCCAATCCATGACAAACCGGCGATGTTTGGAATCCGCCGGCAGCACGAACAGGATCAAAGCGCCTAAGACAGCAATGCCTGGGTCCGTCAGGCCCTCCAGCGGTCTGATGTTGCCCACCTGCAATTGATTCAAGAGCGGCCGAAACACCCACGCCAGGGCAGTCGCGGCGAATACCGTTAAGGTAAGCTTCTCTCCACGCTGCATCGGCGGTAATTCAAGACTTTCCGCTTGCAGCAACTGAAATACGCCGGGACTGGGTTGGGTCGAAACCGGGTAAATAATCCGGGTCAGCAGCAACCATACACAGGGGACAAATAGCAGTACCAACGGCACCCCGATCAGCATCCAGCGTGCAAAACTGATTTCGACGCCCAGTTGGTTTTGCAGAAAAGAAACAACGAACAGATTAGGCGCGGTTCCGACAATCGTCCCGATACCACCGATGGAAGCGGCGTAGGCGATTCCCAACAACAGACAGACCGGAAAGTTTTGATCGCTCGTTGCAGGATCCGCTAACGCACCGTGGCCGTCTCCGCCGCCCGCGCTTCGAGT
>JAYZJE010000192.1:0-3168 GCA_036164895.1 Pseudomonadota bacterium | reverse complement strand
AGAACAGGCGGAGCAGCACCTGATGGACACTGGTCTCGACTACACGATCATCCGCCCGGGCGGACTAAAAGAAGCGGATGCCACCGGGAACGGCATGTTGACTGAAGACAGCACGGCCATGGGCATCATCACGCGCGCCGACCTGGCCAGACTGCTGGTGCAGTGCATCGACGACAAGGAAACGATCGGCAAAACCTATTCGGCAGTCGACTCTGAAATGACCTGGCCATGGGATATGTGGTCCTCTCCTTGATCGACTGGTATACGATGCGGGCTGAGCCCAGCTTGACCGGCGATCATGACTGAACCGCGCCCGCACTATTTCTCTGGTATTTCCAGCGCGAACCAACTATGTTTGTCCGCCGCATAATAAACCGACCGGCTTAATTCAGCCCCATAGCGGAGCAATCAACCGTGGAAGTCGACCTTATTCTCGAACCGAACCTGACCCCGGATCAGATCGTTGAAATCGGGCAGGCTGCCGAGGGCTACGGTATCAGAGGGCTCTGGATGTCCAATTATTTTTCGCATTGGGACCCGATCACCAGCCTGGTGCCGTTGGCCCAGTCAACCACACAACTGCTGATGGGACCGCTGGCCGTCAGTCCGTTTGAAATGCATCCCTTGAAAATTGCCAATGGCGTGATGACGTTGAATGAGATCGCCAACGGCCGCGCAATGCTGGCTATGGGGCCGGGAGAAGGCAACCTCGATGCGATGGGCCTGACCAAACCGAAAAAACAGGTGGTAGCAGTGCGTGAGGCGATTGAAATCGTGCTCGCCGCCGCGCACGGTGAACTCAGCGACTCTGACCGGCCATATCAGGGCGAGCATTTCAGCGTCAACTACCCCTGCGCCTACGACTGGCTAAAAGCACCACCGCCATTTATCGGCGGCACGGCCTACCGTCACATGATGATGCGCATGGAAGCCCGCGTAGCTGATGGCGTATTCCTCGGCTGCAACACCCCGGAAATGCTGGATTCAGCGATGGAAAACATCCAGATCGGACTCGATCGCCGCGAAAAGCCGGCCGAAGATTTTCGCGTCAACACCTTCTGGGGGTGGCATATCAAAGAGGACCGGGAAGCTGCCTACCGAGAATCGCGCAAGGAACTGCCGTGGCGTGCCCGCAAACTCGACGGCGACATGCTGAAGATTTTTCTCGACGAAGACGAGGTTGAGACGGTCACGTCGAACTTTGACAACTTCGTCCACGCCTATTTCACCAACTCCGACGATGTTCCCGGCGTGCCAATAAAACTGCGCAATAAGCTAGCTGAGTGCCTGACGTCCACCGGCGGACTCGAGGACCTAGATCACGAGATCGAGCGCTTCCGTGCCTTCGAACGTGCCGGACTGACCGAGATCGCGTTTCGATTGCACGATGACCCGATGGATGGGCTGAAAATTATCGGGGAGCGCGTCGTCAAGCAGTTGCGCTGATTCAGCGGCTACAGTTTGACCAGCTCCGTTACTGGCACCTGTATGGCGTCAGGGCTTCACTTTGACAACGATCTTGCCCCGGGCCCGCTCCGTCCGGCTACGCTTATGCGCTTCACAAATTGCATCCAGGGAATACTCGCTGTCGATAATTGATCGCAGCTTTCCATCACGCACCCAGTCCGCGAGTATAACCAGGTCCGCTGCGGCCGGCGCCCAGACTAGAAAGTACCCGCCCTTGGGTTTGCGCTCGGTTTGCCCGGGAAACATGAAATCGATCCCATCAACCGGCACCAGCGTCATATAGACACCTTCGTCAGTCAGTTTCTCCCTCGCCGCAGGGTATTCCAGCACGCCGACGGTGTCGTAGATCAGGTCATAGGGCGCATCGGTCTCCAACGAATTGTGCCGGGTATAGTCGATGATTCGATCAGCCCCAAGTGTGCGGACCAACTCGATGTTGCCGCCGCTGCATACAGCGGTCACCGTAGCCCCGATATTTTTCGCGATCTGGACAGCATAGGTGCCAACACCGCCAGAGGCGCCGACGATCAGTACCTGCTGCCCCGGTGCAAGTGCGCCAAAGTTCTTTAACCCATTCAGTGCGGTCAGCGCCGCTAGCGGCAGCGCGGCCGCCTCGGCATGACTGATCTGCTCAGGCTTTTGCGCCACGGTACCGGGATTCAACGTGACGTATTCGGCGTAGCATTTACCGGCACCATTTGTCGACCGTGCAAACACTTCATCGCCTGCCTTAAAGTCAGCCACGTTTGCGCCGGTGTCAACAACAACGCCCGATGCATCGAAGCCAAGAATCATTGGGAATTCATCACCGTAGCGATCGCCCATCATGCCGTCACCGATCTTCCAGTCGATCGGATTCACGCTGGTTGCATGGACTTCGACCAGCAGCTCATCGGCGGTAATCTCCGGCGTCGGCATCTCACGAATCTCGAGCGGCGACGAAGCGCCGAATGCGTCAATAACAGCCGCTTTCATTCATTTACTCCCAAAAGACAAGAATCCTAGTGCAGCCTGCACCGCATGCGGCCGGCTGATTTCTCTTGTAATAATGACTGTGTCAGGCTTGTATTAGTTTTTGAGTGTGCGCAGCACCCGCCACGGCGTAATCGGCATTTCTGTTATTTGCTCGCCAATCGCATTGGTGATTGCGTTCGCAATCGCCTGCATTGAACAGACGATGGGTCCTTCTCCAACTTCCTTGGCGCCGAATGGCCCATTCGGATCGATGGTTTCGACGATGATGTGGTCGATCTCCGGCATCTCGAATGAGCGGGGCATCTTGTAATCCAGCCGCGACGGGTTCATAACCTGCCCGTCTTCCATGATCGTTTCCTCGTACAGCACCTGCGACATGCCGCTGAATACCTGCCCGTCTATCTGCCCTTCAACAATGCGCGGATTGAGGGCCCGTCCAACATCATGTGCGGCCGTTACTTTTTCCACCTTGACGACGCCGGTGCCCGGGTCAACCTCGACTTCGGCAATCTGCGCACCAAAGGACCAAGCCATGGTGCCGCGCTTCAGCGGTGAGTTATAAAAGCCGCGGCCCATAACAAAACGCCCTTCACGACTGTGCAGCGTGTCATATACCACCTGCTTGAATTCGATCGCTTGCTCCGGTTTCCCTTCCGGATAAACCTTATGGTCACGAAATACCAGGTTCGATTCAGCTACACCGAGCTGCTCCGCAGCTGTCTTGGC
>JAYZJE010000191.1:0-9800 GCA_036164895.1 Pseudomonadota bacterium | reverse complement strand
ATTGGGGGTGGCAAGCAATGCCTCTCAATTGAATTCACCTTATAACTTTTGATCGACAGTGACCCGGAAGCGTTGGAAACGTCCTGTAGCGGTACATTCATTGCCATCCGTAAATGTCCTTATTCATGGGCGTTGTAGTTTGCTCGGGTTACGGGCAGAATCACGCCCCAAACGCGGGAGGGAAAGGTTGTCAATCTCTGTTACCGAAGCGCTAAGGCCAGCGAAAAAACCAGCCCTGATTGGACTTTTGGTATTGCTCGGTATGTTTGCGGGAGTTTGGATCAATGACACCTACTTTTCAGATCGCACGCCGGTCCAGCCCATTGAATTCAGTCACCGCATTCACGCCAGTGACAATGAAATCCCGTGCCAGTATTGCCACATATACGCGTCGAGCACTCCGTCGGCCGGAGTGCCGAGTGTCGCAAAGTGTATGGGTTGCCATAAGGCCGTTGCCGCCGCGCGGGAACGCCCGGAAGTGCTAAAACTTGCTGGGTACTGGGACCGACAGGAACCGATACCCTGGATCAAGGTTCACGACGTTCCGGACTTCGTTCATTTCACCCACAAGAGACATGTTAGGGCCGGCCTGGAGTGTCAGGAATGTCACGGCCCAGTTCAGGATATGGATCGTGTCACCCGTATTGCGCCGATGACGATGCCATGGTGCGTCGACTGCCACACTGAACGCGAGGTTGAAGATGGTAGGGATTGTTGGACATGTCACAAATAGCTGAACCGTTTGGCGCGGCTGAGACTGTCAGTCGTAAAGAACTGTTTAAGGGTCTGGGGGGACGCGCGCAGTTTGCAAAGTGATCCAGCACTGAACGGTGCTCGTGACCAGGGGAAGCATGTCGAAAATTAGCCGCAGAGATTTGTTGCAATATATTGGTGCCGGCGGAGTCGGGACCGGGGCTGGATATTTACTTGCGGAAGCGATTAAGCGTCCGGTCGAGTTTCTTATTCCTCCGGTTGTGCCTCCCGAAGACTATGCTCCCGGCACCGCGACTTGGTACAACACGGTTTGCAACCAGTGTTCAGCGGGTTGTGGTATTTCGGTGCGCATCCGGGAGGGGCGAGCCAAGAAAATTGAAGGTAACCCGGTGCATCCGGTTAACCAAGGTCGTTTGTGCGCCCGCGGGCAGGCAGGCCTGAATGCCTTGTACAACCCCGATCGAATCAGGTCCCCGCTGAAGCGGGTTGGCGAACGTGGTGACGGAGCGTTCGCAGCAATCAGTTGGGACGAAGCGCTGACAGAGGTTGCCACGCGCCTTATTCGCCTTAAGGTTGACGATCAGGCGAGCCGAATCCAACTGTTAACCGGCCACGTCCGTGGCCACTTGGATGCCCTGTTTGAGCAGTTCATCACGCTGCTGGGGTCGGACAGATATGCCCAATACGACTTTACCGACCCGGCCAATCTCAAGCTTGCGAATCGGCTGTCATTTGGTATTGAGCATCTGCCCTACTACGACATTGCGAATAGCGATTATTTACTGTCGTTTGGAGCTGATTATCTAGGGACCTGGCTGTCGCCGGTGCATTTCAGCTTGGGTTACGGAAAGCTGCGCCAGGGTCGTGACCACCGCGGCAAGTGCGTCCAGATCGAGCCGCGCATGTCGCTGAGCGGGGCCAATGCCGATGAGTGGATTGCGGCCGTTCCTGGCAGCGAGGGCATACTCGCACTGGGAATTGCCAGCATCCTGGTTGCGAAGGGGACGTATACGGGAACGGATCGCGATGCGTGGTGGCGCGCGTTAGAAGCTTACAGCCTTGACCGGGTTTCCGCGGCTACCGGCATCGCGCCGGAGCGCATTGAAAAACTCGCAGCTGAATTCGGTAGCAGTAAGGCAAGCCTTGCAATTGCCGGCGGAGCGGCAGCGGCAGGCACCAACGCCGTCGCCAGTCTCGTTGCCGTCAATGCTTTGAATTACCTCGCAGGCAATCTGGGTCAGCCTGGTGGAATTATTTTTAACGGCGCACCGGCATTCGGTTCCGCGACACGTCACGCCGGACTGGCGCAAATGACGAAACTTGCGGTGGCGATGCAGGAGGGGGCAATCGAAGTATTGCTGCTACACGACACGAACCCGGTCTACGCGTTGCCGGACGCTAGCGGGTTTACTGATGCTATGGCAGCGGTCCCGACCGTTGTAGCCATGTCGAGTTTCATGGATGAGACGACGGCGCTGGCTGATCTGATTTTACCGACCGATATGTATCTTGAGGCCTGGGGTGATGATGCTCCCGAGCCCGGAGTCGGCCTGCCGGTGGCGTCTATCTCGCAACCGGTCGTGGCGCGGGTCTATGACACCCGCTCGGTTGGAGACATCGTGTTGTCACTGGCGCGCCAAATTGGTTTCGAATTGCCGGCCGCGATGCCGTGGTCCAGCACAGAGGAATTTATCAAGGATGGGTGGCGAAAGGTTTACGAGGATCTTGACCCGCAAGCCGGCGGTACGGGTTTCGAAGAGTTCTGGCTGACGGCACTGGAAGCCGGTGTATGGGGTCAAGCCGACGCTCCCGCCGAATCCGGCGATGCTCTGTCGCCGTCGCTGATTCCTGGTATTGACGATGTGGGCGCCACGTTTACCGGTGACGCTGGGAAGTTTCCATTCGTTCTGCACCCGTATCTGAGCGCAACGCTGTTGGATGGCCGCGGAGCAAATTTACCATGGCTGCAGGAATTACCGGACCAACTGACCAGTGTCGTTTACGGCTCCTGGATTGAATTGAACCCAACTACTGCCGGCAAGCTTGGTATTCGCGACGGCGACCTGATCGAAGTCGAGTCGCCGGCGGGCATCATTCGCGCGCCGGCGTTCCTGTTCCCCGCGATCGAGCCTGGGGTTGTGGCTATGCCTTTCGGTCAGGGCCACTCGGCTTACGGACGCTACGCACAAAACCGTGGTGTCAACCCGATTCAGCTGCTTTCTATGCAGTCAGATCAGCAGTCGGGCGAGCTGGCTTGGGCAGGGACTCGCGTCAAGCTTCGTAATACCGGTGAACGGGCACGAGTGGTCCGAAACCACGGCGTGACTCGAACTCTCGGCAGGCAAATCCTGGGTCCGGAGCAAAACCATGCATGAGATCGGAATTTGATATGAGTAGTGTGAGGGACAAACTCAGGGAATACAGTCAACCTGGTTATTACGACGAGTTTGATTATCACTGGACGATGACAATCGATCTTGATCGATGCACCGGTTGTGAAGCTTGTGTCGTTGCCTGTCAGGCGGAGAACAATTTACCCATCGTCGGCGAGGAGCGTTATGCCGAGGCCAGGGAAATCAAATGGATTCGCGTTGAACGATACTGGGAAGGAGAGTTTCCAGACGTCAAGCTGAATTTCATTCCAATGCTATGCCAGCAGTGCGACGAGGCTCCCTGCGAAACCGCGTGCCCGGTTTTTGCGACCTACCACAATCGGGACGGATTGAATACGCAGATCTATAACCGCTGCATCGGCACGCGGACCTGCGCCGTTTACTGCCCTTACGAAGTCCGCTATTTCAACTGGTTTACCTATACCTGGGATGAGCCGCTCGAGCAGCAGTTGAATCCAGACGTGAGTGTGCGGGAAAAAGGTGTCATGGAAAAATGCACCTTCTGCATTCAACGCGTCAGGATGGCCAAAGACAATGCCAAGGATGACGGGAAAAGGCGCGTGCAGGACGGCGAGGTCGTACCCGCCTGCGTCCAGAGCTGCCCGACGGAGGCTATGGTTTTCGGCGACAGCAACGATCCCGATAGCAAAGTCTCCCAGGTCATGAAAAGTCCGCGAGGCTACAAGGTGCTGGAGGAGTTGAACACGGCCCCGTCGGTCATCTACTTGGAAAAAGTTCACGACGATGTTTGATCACGGTCAGCCGACCTATGCCGAAGTCAACCGTGACGTCCTCGGCTCCATGCTGGAGACGGGTCCGCGTTACTGGATATTGCTCGGCACCACGATGACGATCGCGGGGGTCTTCTTCTTCATGCCCTGGATCTACCAGTTAATGGTTGGCGTAGGCGCGGCCGGGATGAATCGAAATGCGCTTTGGGGCACCTACCTGTCGAACTTTATTTTCTGGATCGGCCTCAGCCACTCCGGGACCTTGTTGTCAGCGGTCCTGCACATTACCAATAGCCAGTGGCGCAAGTCGATCTACCGCAGCGCAGAGGCGATGACGTTGTTCTCGCTGATGACCGCCGCACTGTTCGTCCTGGTCCATGTGGGGCGGGTGTGGTTCGTGCACTGGAGCTTTCCGATCCCGAATCCGATGGGACTGTGGCCGAATTTCCGCTCACCCTTGATGTTTGACGTCATGGCGATTACGACCTATTTGACGGCCAGCTCGATATTCATCTACATGGGCTCGCTTCCTGATTTCGCCGCGGTCCGTGACGCTACCACCGGCGTTCGCCGGCGGCTGTATACGATTTTGTCCTTTGGCTGGCGAGGAACGGCCAGGGAATGGCACACACTGGGGGCGGCTTACATGTTTTTTGCCGTGTTCGTCATTCCACTGGCGGTCTCGGTGCACAGCATTGTGTCTTGGGATTTCGCGCTGTCCGTTGTGCCGGGGCTGCACCACACGATTTTTGCGCCGTACTTCGTCTGCGGTGCAATTTACTCGGGTACCGCCGGCATCGTGACCGTGATGTATCTACTGCGGAAGTTTTTGAATTTCGAGCGGTACATTGGAGAGACGCACCTCGATAATCTTGGCAAGCTATTGCTCGTGTTGTCGATGCTATGGACCTATATCAATATTCTTGAGCTTTTTACGACCTGGTACAGCGGCACATCATTCGAGATGGAAGCGCTTAAATTTCGGATGTTTGGTTTCTACGCGCCGCTGTATTGGGAGATGATCCTGTTTTGTGCATTTGTGCCACTGTTGATGCTGTTCAGGAAAATGCGTTTGTCGTGGAATAAGATGCTGGTGATTTCGATTCTGATCAACATCGGTATGTTGACCGAGAGATTTATTATCGTAGCCACGTCGCAACCGCGAAAATTCCTGCCCGACGCGTTCGGGTTCTATTTTCCGAGTTGGATTGAGATTTCGATTACCTTCGGTTCGTTTGCAATTTTTACGACGCTGTTTCTGATCTTCATCAAGGTGGTGCCGGCAGTTTCGATTTATGAAGTCAAGGAAACCCTCAAGCCATTGAAGAGGAACACCTGATGGCAGTCTTGGCAATATTCAGGTACGAGGAAGATTTCCTCGCCGGGGCTGACCTCGTTAAAACCGCCGGGATCGGTAGGATATCGTTGATGTCGCCGTTGCCGCTCGAGGACGCGCAGGAAGTGCTGGGGCTGAAGGCATCCCCGGTGCGGCGCTTTTCGCTGGCCGGCGCAATCTTTGGGGCCCTATCTGGGTTTGCGATGGCCGTCGGTACGGCGCTGGTTTTTATTCTTCCCACCGGCGGGCGGGCAATCATCGCAGTGCCACCTTACCTGATAATCACCTACGAGATGACGATTCTGCTCGGCGTTCTGTTCACGTTACTCGGATTTTTTATGGTGTCGAGGTTGCCAGCATGGCGAGATAGACCTTATACGCCGGAATCGAACATCGATCGCTTCGTCGTGGTGGTCGAAGGTGCTGCAGATGCTGATGCAACGCGCGCTGAGACAATGCTCCGCGAAGCCGGGGCCGAAGAAACGCGGCGGGTGGAGGACGGTCAATGAGTCCCCACCGTGGCCGATTTCCGGTGCAATTCCTTGTCATGCTGGCGATTCCAGTAGTGGCTTGGAGCTTGCCCTGGGACCGGGACATGCAGAATCAACCCTCGGTCAAGGCGCAAGAGTCGGTGGTTGAGACCCACAGCGCATCGGTTCCGGTCGGCAATCAGGAATTGTTTTCGGTCCCCAACGGACTGATCGAGCTGGTCAGAGCGCGTCTCGTAGCGGGCGAGAAATTGGTCAACCCGATTGCGAATTCGCCGGAATCTTTGGAGCGCGGACGTCAACTCTACGAGGTGCACTGCCTCGTGTGCCATGGGGCGCAGGGGCAGGGCGACGGTCCAGTCGGTCAAAAATTTGTGCCGCAGCCAATGGACCTTAGAGTGGACTACGTTCAGCTCCAACCCGACGGGCAACTCTATTACACGATCAGCCACGGCAGTATCGTGATGCCTTATTACCGGCAAGCGATCCTTGCCGAGGATCGTTGGAACCTGATCAATTACATTAAGCAAGCAATGAGCCCCGATGAATAGCAGTGTTGCAATCTCGACCGGTGTGCCCAGCGGTAAGCGTTATGGGCTAATGCTTGGGGTTTTTGCGGGGTTGCTGCTGGTCGCGGCGATCTGGCTTGGTGTGACGGTGGCCACGGCGCCCGATTCAGTTCCCTGGGGGTTTTTCGTTGCAAGCTACATTTACCTGCTTGGCATCAGCCAGTTCGGTGTGGCGTTTGCGGCAATTCTGCGGGTTTGCCGAACCAAATGGGCCCGGCCCTTCTATCGATTGGGGGAACTGATGACCCTGGCCTATTTTCCGTTTGCCATTGGCATTTTTTTGGTGATCTTTGGTTATGGGCGCAGCGAGTTATTCTATTGGCTCTCGCCGGAGCCCGGCGAGCATCTGAGTCCGTGGCTGAACGCGGATTTTCTGCTGATGCGCAACCTAATCGCGCAACTGGTGTTTTATTTGCTCGCTGCGACCTATTTCATCATCGGTCTGTTGCCCGACATTACCGCAGACAGTGCTGCGACCGGGCCAGCCTGGCGTAGATCAATGTATCGATTCCTGTCCAAGCTCGGACAGGGCCAGGACCAGCGGCGCCTGCAGTCCTATATGTATTTGCTGGCACCGCTGATCATTATTACCGCGGCGATTGCCAGCACGCTCATATCCTGGGATTTCGGCATGATGTTGGTGCCGCACTACCACAGCAGCGTATTCCCAATGTATTTCATCATGGGAAGCATGGTTGCCGGCAGTGCGGCAATGCTGGTTATGGGTGCGATGATGTCCCGTATTTTTGATTTTGGAGCATACTTTGGTACGGTCCAGGCCAAAAGTCTCGGCATCATGATTACCGGCTTGGTGCTGTTTTGGGTGTATATGTTTTGGGCACAGTTCTTTGTTAGCTGGTTCGGTAATCTTCCCAGAGAATTTGGACCTTTGTGGGCGCAGATGTATGGGCACTACGCACCGCTTTATTGGACGATGATGTTTTGTATCATGTTCATTCCAATCGGCGCGCTGATATTTGCGCCGGTTAAGCGGACTTGGTGGGCGATGGTACTGGTCGGGACGATTATCAACGTTGGCATCTGGATCAACCGTTACCTGATGGTTGTGCCGGCTTTGGAAGAGAATGCAGTGCCGTTTTCTTCGTTATTTGAATTAAGCCTCTTCCTGGGCTTGATGTCCGGCTTTATGTTGGTGCTGCTGTGGTTGATGAACGCTTTCCCGATGATATCCAGTTGGGAAATGAGGGATGCCGAGGATTCGAATCCGGTTTACTGACCCGGCCACTGCAGTCGATGTATTCAACATTGGCAAAAGCAGTAGCCGCATAAAGTCGTTGGACTGCCGGTTCGCAGGTAATCACCACCAGCCGAATCATTTATGGATAGATCATATTTAATATCTTTGGCAATACCTGGCTTTTACTTGCTCATGTTTGTTGAGTATTTGTTTGGTGTCTTAACGGGCAAAAACAACTACAGACTCAATGATTCCTTTGCAGCTATTTCTCTTGGCTTGATAAGCAGGTTACCGCCGGTGCTAAATTTGGGTTTCCAGGGGGCAGTGTTTGCTCATGCAGCAAGTTCGTTTAATTTAAAACTGTTACCTACAGAAAGCTGGTTCACTTGGGGTTTTGCCTTTGTTCTATACGATCTTACTTATTACTGGATGCACAGACTCCATCATGAAGTGAAAGTTCTTTGGGCAACCCACGTAGTTCATCACCAGGGTGAGGAATTTAATCTTTCTACAGCATTAAGACAATCGGGTACAGGATGGTTATGGAAATGGATATTTTTTGTTCCAATGATAATTCTAGGGATACCCCCAGAAGTTTTTATTACTGTCGGAGGACTAAATTTAATCTACCAATTTTGGGTTCACACAGAGCACATTCAAAAACTTGGAGTGCTTGAAAAGGTTTTTATAACACCTTCTAATCATCGCATTCACCATGCCCAAAACAAAGAATACATCGATGCCAATTATGGTGGTGTCTTTATTGTATGGGACAGGTGTTTTGGAACCTTTATCGAAGAAAGGCCAGAATTAAAACCCATATATGGGACTGTAAAATCCTTCCGTAGCTGGAATCCTCTGTGGGCAAATGTAGAAATTTTTTATCAAATGATCAGAGATACCTTCTACACCAGATCCATTAAAGACAAGTTCAAAGTCTGGTTTTCAGATACCGGATGGCGTCCAGATGATGTCGCGGTAAAATTTCCTAGCATAACCAACAATTTAGATGAATTTAAAAAATACGATCCCCTACTTTCAAGGGATACAAGAATTTACAGCTTAGTTCAGTTGTTTATGATGACGCTCATAGCTCTAGCCGTTTTCTTTACACTTGATAGCCAGAGTTACTTTGAAACCGTAATTTTTGGCATTCTATTGGTTGCCACCGCAACTATTAGTTCAATCATACTTGAAAAAGTCAAAGGATCTTATTACTTGGAGTTGGTGCGCTCAGTCTGCGTCATTTTATTATTCTCTGCCAATTTTATAAATACCTCACTGTTTGTATCACAGACATTCTTAATCCACGCTCTTCTAAATATTTTATTGATAAGCATTATTCACCCTTTAAAGCAAAACTTATCATTTAATAAATAATTTCTTAATAAAATGGTACTGTTTTTATAGGTCTTATCGATGCTGACTCAAGTATTGTTTGCTATTAGACTCCATGAAGTGCGACATGGCTGGGCAGTAAAAAGAATGTCGAGACAGAACCAATGAAATTCATGATCGTCTGATAATAAATCCAATTGCATACATGGACCGTGTGGGCATTATTTTATTGCCATGGTCTTTTGCTTTATCTCGATAGTAGCCGCTACTGAGGGACCGGGCGACAAGGAAGACCTATTTAGCACGCCCATACTCTTCGCGCCGCGCCAGTGGGGAACCGCGTTGCTGGCAAATTTCATGTGTGGCCCTAGTTTGCGCGGGCCATCAGGTATTGTTCTTCGATTTCTTGTTTTTCACTCGCTGCTTGAGTTGCATTAGCGCTTCCGCGTCAATTTGGCATATCGGCCCGATGTCATCGATCTGCCGCTTCAGTTTGTCACTGCGTTCGCGTTTGCGCCGTTCCAGCCGGCTACCGCGCGCTTGGTAACGGCTTAAAGCTCGCTCGGAACGTTGCACAGCATCGAACTGGCTTATGTTTTCTGTAACCGTTATGCAATCGACCGGGCAGGCAGGGAGGCACAACTCACAGCCGATGCACTGGTTCTCGATGACTGCATGGGTAAATTTTGCGGCGCCGAGAATTGCATCGACGGGGCATGCATCGAGGCATTTGGCACAGCCGATACAAGTTTCCTCGTCCACCACGGCCACGACCGGGGGCACGGACAGCCCGAAACTCTCATCCAGGGCTTTTGCGGGACGGCCCAGCAATTGGCTGAGTGGGACGATCATCTCGTCACCACCCGAAGGACATCAGTCAATATCGACTTTCCCAGCAGCAACTGCTGTGGCATGCGGTTGACGGCCGCACTAACCGTAGCGTTCACACGGGGTTTGAGGCAGCAAGCTATTGACCCGATCCAGCACGGCCATGTCATCAGAACAGCATCTCGACGTAGGCCAATTCCAAGCG
>JAYZJE010000190.1:0-3083 GCA_036164895.1 Pseudomonadota bacterium | reverse complement strand
CAGACAAAGCGATAGCCGCGTACGGCACTGCAAACCTTGTCGGCAATCTGGCGAGCTTTGTCCAGCGGACAGCCAACCAGCAGCATGCCGAATTCATCGCCGCCGAGCCTAGCGACAAAGTCGGATTCACGCACTTCCTCTTTGGCCAAACCCGCGATCTCCCGCAGCATGGTGTCGCCAGCTAGATGCCCCACGGAATCGTTAACCGCTTTGAACCGGTCGAGATCGAGGTAACACAACACATGACTGACACCTTCAGTCCGCGAGGCCTGCAATGCCAGATCCAGCAGCCGCTCGAATTCACGCCGGTTGATCAGCCCGGTCAGCGCATCATGGGCTGCCTGGTAGCTCATTCGATCGATACGCTGCCGCATATGCTTACCCTTATCATGCAGCGCGTCGAAAAGCCGGTTGATCGTATCACCGAGTTCAGTCAGTTCAGGCTCGCTGACTTCCGTGGAGATTCTTTTGCCGAACGCGGTGTGGGCCGCGACATCGGTAACTTCAGCATGAAATCTGACCACCTGGCGTCGATAACGCCGCCGGGAGCGCCACAAATAGAGGCAACCCAGTCCGAATATTGTGGCCACCCCGCCGAGCGCAAACACTGGCCAGAAATCGATAATCAACCGCATAGCAGCGGCTTAGCCCAAGGCAACCAGACTACTGGTCTAGCTGCGGCAGAGCAAAATCGTCGTTCTTGGTTAAGTATTGGCATCCCAAACAACTTTGGCGGCCTTTAAGGAGCGATAAGCGGGACCAAGGTAACTACCGACTACCGCAAACACCGACGGGTTTGGCCTAGAATAGCCCATGCATCCAGTTGGGCGCGCCGTAATTCACCATAATCAGGCCGAGCTTTTGCCACTCCAAAGAGAACTTCGTAACCTTGGGCGCGCCCCGGCGGGCTTCTGGCTTGGTAAGCGTTGGCGATGAGATTGGACTGCGCTCGAGAAAACATGGTATCGCAGCAGGTGCGGGTCTGGGAAGTCGCCGATCCGCGCGTTCGCGAAGTCATGTCAGTGGTGCCAAGGGAACAGTTCGTTCCCGACCGCTACCGGGAACTGGCCTTTGCCGATACTGACATTCCGCTGCCCCACGGACAGGTTATGCTTCGTCCGGCGGTCGAGGGGCGGCTGTTACAGGCGTTGGATCTTGAACCCACCCACACCGTTCTCGAGATCGGAACCGGCAGCGGTTTTTTGACTGCCTGTCTGTCACGGCTGGCCGGCTCGGTTTCAACCGTCGACATCTTCAAAGATCTGGTTCAAACTGCCCGCGGTCGGCTGTCAGCACTAAAAATTCACAACGTCAATTTTGCGACCAATGACCTGTTCGAAATGCAGTTCACCGAGCGATACGATGCGATCGCGGTAACCGGCTCACTGCCTGACTACGATGACCGATTTCAAGATTGGCTGAAGCCCGGCGGTAAATTGTTTATCGTCGTCGGGGAAGAACCGGTGATGCGGGCGCAACGAATCACGCGCGTTGATCAACGCGTTTGGACCACCGAAACACTGTTCGAGACCGTGTTGCTGCCGTTGATACAACACCAACGCGTCGAGCCATTTCGTTTTTAGAGACGGGCCATGGAAGAAATCTCTGCCACCGAAGCCGCTGAATTACTACAAAGCGCTGATACCGAAACGGTCGTGCTGTTAGACGTACGTGAAGATGTCGAACTTAGAATTGCAGCGATCGATGGTGCGCTGCATATACCTATGGGCCAAATACCAAAACGTATCAGCGAATTGAATCCTGACCATACCACTGTCGTCATGTGCCATACCGGCGGACGCAGTGCACAGGTCGCAACTTTTCTGAGCCAGCAGGGCTTTTCGGCCGTGTTCAATCTCGACGGCGGCATCCAGGCGTGGTCACGCAGCGTCGACCCCAGCATCGCCGAATATTGAGCCGGTTGGCGGACAGAACCCGCGGCGACGATGCCACACCTCTATCGATTTGTTATAGCTTCGCTGGGGTCAGTATTGGAGCCAGAGTCTAGTACAATAGATCGTCAACACACCGCCTAAACGAAATCGCGCGTCTTAAACTGGCGCCCTATCTCTGGAATCATGGAATGACCAAACTAATTCGACTGTTAAGCCTTGTAACCGCCTCGCTGCTTGTGCTGCCCGTGCAGAGTGAGACTCTGATAGAAATCTACGAGCTTTCGCTGCGCAGCGATCCATCGTTGAAAGAGGCGGATGCCAACCGCCGCGCAGCGTTGCAATCGAAACCCAAGGCCATTGCCAGTTTACTCCCACAGATTGACGGCTCGGTAAACTTTGATTCGTCGGAACAAGAAGGCGTCTCTACCCAGTTTAAAACCGTCCCGGGTACCGAACCCCCAGAGTCAGGATTTTTTAATATTCCAGCCGAGTCAGATACCGACACGCTGCGCTGGTCGCTCAATCTTCGGCAGACCGTTTTTCGCTGGGACCAGTTCACGCTGCTGGCACAAGCGAGCAAAGAAGTTGCACAGGCTGAAGCGGATTATCGAGCCGCGGAGCAGGACCTGATGATTCGAGTGGCCGATGCCTATTTCAATGTACTCGCCGCAGAAGACACGTTGGCATCAGAACAAGCAGCGAAGGGAGCAATCAGCCGCCAACTCGAGCAGGCGCAGCGGCGTTTCGAAGTCGGTTTGATTGCGATTACCGACGTGCAGGAAGCACAGGCAGGCTACGATGAAGCGGTCTCCGTCGAGATCGTCGCCAAACGAACCCTGGCGACGGCGAAGGAGCAATTGCGCGAGATCACCGGCGAATACCCTTCAGCATTGGCCAAGCCGAGAGCCAACATGCCATTGATCGGACCGACTCCAGCCAACAACAACGAGTGGGTCGACACCGCCCTGCAACGGAACCTAAGCCTGGTATCGAGTCAGATCGGGGCCGATATCGCGCGTGACAACGTGAAGCTGGCGCGTAGCGGCCATTATCCGACGCTGGAGTTCGTTGCCTCCTACGGGAACACGCAAAGAGAGGGTGACGCCACAACGTTTGATCTGTCGGGGGTCGGGACGACCAGACCGATCGACACGGACCAGGACACAACCCAGATCGGCGTGCAGTTTG
>JAYZJE010000189.1:0-5891 GCA_036164895.1 Pseudomonadota bacterium | reverse complement strand
GTACAGCAGCAAATCTAGATCAAGGGTTCGTGAAACGTAACCAGGCCCGTTAAGCGGCCGGCCTGCCCGATGATTGACCTGCTTCAGAAAGTCGTGGATCGACTGCGGTGAGGCATTGGTGCTGAAGCCAACGACCATGTTTAGAAAATCGTCACCGACAAAGCCGACTGCCGGATTGCAATACACCGACGATGTCGTCAACGGCCCATAGACTTCAGTCAACACTGCGCAGGCCATACGCAGATGTTTAACCGGTTCGATATTGCTGCCCGCGCTGACGTATACGTTGCATGAAAATGTTTGGCCAGTCACAGTTAATGTCCTAATTTCTGAAGGTTCCTAATGCTGATCACGCTGGCGGTGGGCTGTTAGATTACAGTAAGTGTCGAACTTTGCTGGCACGAGCGGGGTATGCTCGGGCGGTCCACATAGCTTAAACTACCGAATTAACTGGTATGTATAGCGCGGAGTAGCAAAACCAAGCCGAACATGAAATCAGCCAGTTTGGCGGCGGCCGGTTTACTAACCACTAACCTCACCGCTCGCCCCTTTCAATGCAAACGCCTACATCGCGGGCACCGCTAATAGCCCAAGGTTTGCGCACGCGCACCCGCACCCACGGGGTAGAGAATTCGCTCATGATAGTTTGTGCGATAGCTTCGGCCATCGTGTCTACCAATTTAAATTGTGACTCTTGGACGAGCGCGGCGACGCGTTTCGACACAGCCTTGTAGTCCAATGTCGCTTCGAGGGTATCGGCAGCGGCGGCTGATTGGATATCGGCAGCCATTTCTAGATCGATGCTGACCGTTTGCGGCATTTGACGCTCCCAGTTCCATATACCGACTATGGTTTCGACCCGCAGGTCGTTCAGGAATATCGTATCCATAGGTGGGGAATTATCCCGCGGGCGAAGGCTTCAAAGTTTTAGAGTTCTTCGAGGGCCCACCGGGCCCGGGCCTGCACATCGAGGCTGCCCTTGGCCCCATTGCGCAGCCACAGTGAGCCGGCAAAGGCCACCATAGCTCCATTATCAGTGCAAAATTCTAGCCTCGGATAGTAGGCGCTGCCATAGCTTTTTTCCAACGCAACCCCTAGCTGCTCCCGCAATTTTTTGTTTGCGCCAACACCTCCAGCAACGACCAGGCGGTCACGCCCAGTCTGTTTTAGCGCCCGCAAGGATTTGGCAACCAGCGTTTCAATCGCCGCATCTTCGAATGATGTAGCCAGGTCAGCCCGATCAACTGCGTTCAGCGGGCCGGATTTTTCTAGCTTGCGGATTACTAGCATGGCCGCGGTTTTCAAACCACTAAAGCTAAAATCCAACCCGGGCTTCTTCAACATTGGTCGCGGCAAGGCAAACCGGCCACTGCGGCCAGCCTCGGCTAGCTTGGCCAGTGCTGGGCCACCAGGATAGGGCAAGCCCAGAAGTTTTGCGGTCTTATCGAAGGCCTCGCCAGCTGCATCGTCTCGGGTCTGACCAAGCACCAGGTAACGCCCCAGCCCTTCGACGTCAACCAACATCGTATGCCCACCTGAAACTAGCAGCGCCACGAACGGAAACTCGGGAGGATCCGGTTCGAGCAGCGGCGCCAGCAGATGCGCTTCCATATGGTGCATCGGCAGTGCGGGAATCCCCCAAGCAACGGCTAGGCCCGTTGCGACTGTGCCGCCGACTAGGAGAGCGCCAATCAGTCCAGGTCCGGCTGTATAAGCAACGGCATCCAACTCCGCACCATCGATACTGGCCTCTTCCAGCGTGACCTGCACCAGCGGCAGCAGCTTACGGATATGGTCCCGCGAGGCGAGTTCTGGAACCACACCGCCAAAGCGGCCGTGAGTTTCTGCCTGGCTATACAATTGGTGCGACAGCAACCCGCGCTGCTCGTCGTAAATCGCGACACCGGTTTCATCACAACTGGTTTCAATGCCCAAGACCTTCAAAGAATTGCTCCTGCGCGGCTCGTTGCTGCTTTGCAATTCTACGTCCTGCACGGTATATTTTCTGCCTATGCCGGCTGTAGCGCCGGTTTTTTTCGCCCAGAGGAACAGCGTTTGCCCAGCGTTCGCGCCAGAGAAAACGAGCATTTTGACGCCGCATTGCGGCGTTTCAAGCGCGCCTGCGAGAAAGCGGGCATCCTGTCCGAGGTGCGGCGGCGAGAGTATTACGAGAAGCCCACCCAGGAACGCAAACGCAAGAAAGCCGCAGCAGTCAAACGCCAGCTGAAACGCACGTCCCTCGACATCAATCGCCGCAAACGTCTGTACTGAGCCAGCCGCGCCACTAGTACCACCCTCCCATGACCGTGCGACTGGCACAACAAGTGGCAGACGATTCTGAAATGCGCAGTCAACTGACCTCATGAAAGAACGCATTCAATCTGACATGAAAGCTGCTTTACGCAACGGCGAAAAGCTACGTCTAAGTGTGCTGCGTATGCTGCTCGCGGCGATCCAGCATCGCGAGATCTATGAGCGCCGTGACCTCGATAAGGCGGAAGTTCTGCAAGTCGTTGACAAACAGGTCAAGCAGCGGTGCGAAGCTGCCGCCTTGTTCGCCGATGCCGGCCGCGTCGATCTCGAACAACAAGAGAATTCCGAAATGGAAGTTCTGCAGGCCTACTTGCCCGAAGCGCTGAGCGAGTCCGAATGCACAGCCTTAGTCGATGATGTCATCAGCGCGATGGATGCGACTAGCATGAAAGAAATGGGCAAAGTCATGGCCGAGATTCAAACCAGGGCCCAGAGGCGTTCCGACATGGCTGCGCTCAGCGCATTGGTGAAAGCCCGCTTGTCGGGCTGACGTCGCAGCACGGCCAAACACTGGCAAACAGATTGACCCGTCACCCGTTGCGCGCGCTCTCAGTCGGCCGGTCCACTTAAGACGATGGACTCCGTTCGCAGAGCGGCTTATTCTGAGCCGATTCCCGAACTAACAGGCAATATGAGTTGCCGCTGAGTTCAACATGCCTGGTCGCATCCCGCAGGAATTCATCGACGAGCTAATCGATCGTGCCGACATCATCGAGGTTGTCGGCAGCCGCATTCAACTCAAGAAAGCCGGGCGGGAGCACAAGGCTTGCTGTCCGTTTCATAACGAAAAAACCCCGTCTTTTACGGTCAGCCCGGACAAGGGCTTTTATCATTGCTTCGGCTGCGGTGCGCATGGCACCGCGCTCGGATTTTTGATGGAACATGACCACCTCGAGTTCGTCGACGCCGTAGAGGAACTGGCGTCGCTATGCGGTATGGAGGTAATGCGCGAAGAGACACCGAGTGCCCAGACTCCGCCCAGTGCACCACTGTACGAAGTGCTGGATGAGGTCACACAGTTTTTCCGCCAGTGTCTGCGGAAACACCCGCGCGCGATCGACTACCTCAAGGCGCGCGGCCTCGATGGCAAAACGGCCAAACGTTATTGCATCGGCTATGCGCCTAGGGGTTGGGACATCGTGTTAAAGGAATTTGGCGGCACCGACGACCGTCACGAACACTTGCTCAAAACTGGGCTGATTGTCAAAAACGAGCAATTGCGAACCTATGACCGGTTCCGCGATCGCATCATGTTTCCGATTCGTAACAGCCGCGGGCGTGTAGTGGGTTTCGGCGGAAGGATAATCGACGATGGCGAACCCAAATATTTGAATTCGCCCGAAACGCCAGTGTTTCACAAGGGCCGTGAACTATACGGACTGTTCGAAATGCGGCAGGCGCTGCGACAGCTCGAGCGCGTTCTCGTCGTCGAGGGTTACATGGACGTCGTCGCATTGGCCCGTCATGGAATTTTAAACGCGGTCGCGACCCTCGGTACCGCAACTACGGCTGATCATTTGAGGCGACTGTTCCACAACACGCAGGAAGTCGTGTTCTGTTTTGACGGCGATCGCGCCGGCCGGGATGCAGCTTGGCGAGCACTGCAGGTTAGTCTGGCGGAGATGCGGGCAGGCAGGCAGGTGCGGTTCCTGTTTCTCCCTGAAGGGCAGGACCCCGATTCGCTGGTCCAATCGGAAGGGGCCGAAGGCCTACATCAGCGACTGACCGAGAGCGTGCCGCTTTCGGAGTATCTGTTGACCGAACTCAAGGCCCGAACCGATATAGGCACGGTTGACGGTCGCGCACGGTTAGCCGAACTGGCCCGGCCGTTAATCAGCCGATTACCCGATGGCGTCTACCGCGAGCTGCTGCTCGACCGGATTGCGGCCGAGGTTGGCCTGACCACGCCGCGGCTGGTCAACATCCTACGGCTGTCGGATTCGGCTGAGGCCCGCGTAGCTCGCCCACCAGCGGCAACAGGCAGGCGGTCGGGGATAGTGCGCCATGCAATCCGGCTAGTGCTGCACTACCCGTCTGTGGCGACCGAAGTACAGACTCCGAAAGGCCTGCAGGACATCGACCAGCCCGGCGTTGAATTGCTGCTCGAATTGCTTGAATGGGCGCGCGAACGTCCCGAAATCAACACGGCTATTCTGGAGGAACGGTTGCGCGGTCGCCCCGAGGCGCGCCACCTGAAAACCCTGTTAGCGCAGGAAATGCTGGTGGAGCGCGACGAGGCAGCTGCCGAGTTGACCGGCAGTCTGGCCGGCATTCAGCGCCAGGCGCAGGAAAAACGGTTGGAAAGCCTTATTGCCCGAGCAGATCACCTATCAGCGGACGAGAAACAGGAATTTCTGCAGTTGCAGCAGAACCTTTCCGGTACCGGCGATATGACATAATCTAGCAACTTCTAGCGCCGACCACTGCCCAATGGAAACAGCGAACTTGCACGGCCTAGCGACCATCGCCGCTAGCCTGGGGAGCGTGGATTCCGTACAATTTAGCGTTTATACACCGCGTTTGAGGTTTACCCGTGAAAGAGCAGTCTGATAGCCCAACCAGCGAGCCTAATTCCCAGCTAAAGCTTTTGATTGGCCGCGGAAAGGAGCAGGGGTTCCTCACTTATGCAGAGGTCAACGACCATTTGCCCAACAATATTGTCGATCCCGAGCAAATCGAGGATATCGTCAACATGATTAATGATATGGGCATCACGGTGCACGAAAAGGCACCGGATACCCAGTCACTGGTGCTATCTGATGCCCCGGTTACCAATGACGACGCAGCTGAAGAAGCCGCGGCGGCAATTGCAACGGTTGACAGTGAATTTGGCCGCACTACCGATCCGGTTCGCATGTATATGCGCGAGATGGGAACGGTGGAATTGCTAACCCGCCAAGGCGAAATCAGGATTGCCAAGCGTATCGAGGACGGATTGAACCAGGTCAAGTCATCGTTGTGTTATTTCCCGCCGACTATAGAACTCCTGGCGTGGGCCTACGAGCCCGTCAAATCCGGGCAAGGGCGTCTCCAAGACGTGCTAGTTGGTTTTATCGATCCGAAAGCTCCCGAGGTGATTGCGCCGCCGGCGCCGAAGACCGATGCACAAAAGGCCAAGGAAGAAGCGGAAAAAGAAGCCGGCCCTGACCCGGTAGAGGCCAACAAGCGCCTGAGATCGATCTTCCGCCGGCATAAACGCTGGCTAAACGCGATCGCCAAAACGGGCATCCAGGATTCCAAGAATATCAAGCAGGTTGAGAAGATAGCCGCCGAGTTGCTAGAGATTGCCTTGGCACCCAAACTCTCTGATGCCCTCTGCAACAACCTCCGGGCAACGGTTAGCAGTATCCGTAACGGCGAACGGCAAATCATGCAGATATGCGTAAAACAGGCAGGTATGCGGCGCAAAGATTTCATTGCGAGCTTTCCCAAAAACGAAACCAACTTCAATTGGATCGACAAGCACATACGCGCTAAGCGCAAGTACTCGTCAATCCTGTCCCGAATGAAGCCCGAAATCCTCAGAGCTCAGCGTAAGTTCGTGGGCATCGAGGAAACCTCTCGTTTGACCATTGGCG
>JAYZJE010000188.1:0-6941 GCA_036164895.1 Pseudomonadota bacterium | reverse complement strand
CGGTAAACTGTCACAGGCAGATTTGCGTCAGCTTCGCGAAGGAATTGTTCTAGAGGATGGAATGGCGTGCTGCGATAAGATTAACTTTACCGGTGGTAACGCTCTCAATCGTTGGTACCGGGTTATCGTTAGCCAAGGACGTTACCGAATCGTCCGGCGCCTGTTCAATGCAATGGGTTGCACTGTGAGCCGTCTGATACGGATTCGATACGGGCCGGTGCTTTTGCCCAGGCACTTGCAGCGGGGCGAGTATCGATTGTTGAACTCAACCGAGTTGCAGTCGCTTCGCAACGCTGCTGCAGAACCTGCCAATGGTAAGTAGACTGGCCGAAATGCCAACTAATCCGGCTTTCGTGCTACCGTCGCTGAAGCGTTTTGCGGCCGATCTGATTGCAGCTTATCCGACCGAACAATGGTGGCCGGCAGAGACAAGCTTCGAAGTTATGGTCGGCGCCGTCCTGGTTCAAAACACTCGTTGGCTGAACGTTGAACGCGCGTTGGCGCGAATGCGAGCAGCGGATTGCCTGTCGGCAGAGGCAGTCTGCGGCTGTTCGCCCGATCAATTGAGGGTTCTAATTCAGCCGGCAGGCTGTCAGTCGGTGAAGGCACGTCGGCTGGGAAATCTTGCGCAATGGGTGGTTGCCTTTGGTGGCCACCAGCAGATTGCAAGAACACACGACAATGAATTACGCGCGCGGTTACTTGCTATCAACGGCATCGGCCCAGAAACTGCCGATGCGATCCTGAATTTTGCCTGCGGCAGACCTGTATTTGTTGCAGATCGTTACGCGCAGCGACTATTTGCGCGTTTGGGTTACATCAATGGTTGTGATAAATCGCGTCGATACCAGACCGTGCGGGCAATGCTGGAAGCCGCGATGCATGGGCGTGTGCAAGCACTGCAGGACCTGCACGCTGCAACTGTTCTGCACTGTCAGCAGTTGTGCGGACGCGTTCCGGAGTGTTCGCTGTGCCGTTTCCAGCGATACTGCCACTTCAATCGCAGCGGCTAGCTTGTAACTTTTGGTTGTTGGAAATTTATACTCTGTCTGGTGGCCCGGCAGCCGTCAGGTCTTATCAAGAATTTCGGGTCCAAAGCCGCTGAACAAAACGCCTTGATGGTTCAACGGGGAGAATCGTTGGACAATCTCATGCAACTGACCACTAGCGACTACCGTTTAGCAAATATTCGAGCAATTCGTCGGGGTGGGCAATTACCATATCAGCACCCCAGTCCGATGGTTCGTCGCCAGGCAGGATATAGCCGTAGGTCACCGCCACCGTCGTTACGCCAGCCGCTTTACCCGCTTCAATGTCGCGCGATGCGTCGCCAATATATATGGCGGTGTTACTGTCTATACCGGCCTGAGCCAGCGCATGCAGCAAAGGTTTTGGGTGCGGTTTGCGCTCCAGCAGAGTATCGCCACTGACCACACAAGCGCAGCGGTGCAACAGTTTAAGTGCCTCCAGTAGGGGTTCCGTCAGGGACGCCGGTTTATTGGTTACCACGCCCCATATCAGCTTTGAACGCTCTAAACTCACCAATAATTCCTCGATTCCTGGAAACGGCAGCGTTTCCGTGCTTAATCGGTCGGCATAGATTTGCAGATAGCGTTGATGCAGTCGGTGCATGTCTTGGTCAGCATGAGTCGGAAACGCAAGCTTGAGTAAACCGATCGCGCCCGTTGACACGTGGGCCCTGGCAATAGCATAAGGTACCGGTCCTAATCGTTCTTCGGCGCGCAATGCATTCAATGCGCCGACCATGTCGGGCGCCGTATCAAGCAGGGTTCCGTCTAGATCAAACAGCACGCCCCTTATCGCTGCGGTTTTTGCATTGTTTTTCTTAGTCACTTGGGCGCTGCGAAGTGCATCATGTAGTTCACGTCGACATTATCAATCAGACTAAAACTGTTATTCAGGGGGTTGAAATGCAGCCCCGTCAGGTCGCGAAATTGCAACCCTGCTTCTAAGGCCCACCGGTTGAGTTCCGATGGTTTGATCAGGCGGGCATACTCATGCGTTCCTCGGGGCAGCAGACCTAGGACGTATTCAGCGGCCACGATCGCCAGCACGAACGCTTTTGGGTTGCGGTTGATCGTTGAAAAAAACACGTGCGCTCCGGGCCGAGCTAGGCGCTGGCAATCAGCGACCAACTGTTGCGGATCGGGGACATGTTCAAGGACCTCCATGCAGGTAATCAGGTCAAAACTACTTGGCTCCGATTCGGCTAGGGTGTCCGCGGAGGTTTCGATATATCGAACCGATTGCAGGTCGGATTCCTTAAGGTGCAGTCGGGCAACGCTCAGAGCCGCGGCGGCAAGGTCGATGCCGGTGACATCCGCACCAGCCCGGGCCATGCCCTCGGACAACAGACCACCACCACAGCCTACATCCAGGCACCGTTTTCCAGCGAGGCCGGCTTGGTTTTCCACGTAGGCTAGGCGCACTGGGTTCATCCGATGCAATGGCTTGAATTCCCCTTCAGGATCCCACCAACGGTTAGCGAGTTCATCGAACTTCTTCAGTTCGGCAGGATCAACATTGAGTCCGTTATTCATCCCTAGCATCCAATCGGTCCCGCCAGGCAGCCGCACGCTTAAATACGGCAGGTGCATCTGGCGCTGAAAATTCGCCATCCCTAAGTAGCGGTCGGCCCGCCACCCAAACGTCCGAGACCTGGTCGCGTGATGCGGAATAGACCACCTGCGACAGGGCATGGTGCACCGGCTGGGTTGCTGGTGCAGCTAGGTTGAGACAAACCATGTCGGCCCATTTCCCTACCACGAGCGAGCCAATCGACTCACCTAGACCGAGGGCATGAGCTCCGTTTATCGTCGCCATAGCTAGCGCATCCTCTGCCTTAACGGCTTCTGGATTCCCGGCTACGCCTTTAGCAAGTAAAGCAGCGCTGCGCATTTCGCCGAGCATGTCCAAATCATTGTTACTGGCCGCACCGTCGGTTCCCAGGGCAACATTGACGCCAGCAGCCAATAGCTCCGCAACCGGGCAAAATCCGCTACCGAGTTTCATGTTGGATTCTGGGCAGTGCACCACCGATACGCCGTGCTCTGCCACTAGCATAATCTCTTCATGATTCAGCTGCGTCATGTGAACTGCCGCCAATTGCGGGTTTAAAACGCCGATTGCAGCCAGTCGCTCGATCGGCCGTTGTCCAAATTGATCGACGCTTTGTTGAACTTCAGCTGCCGTCTCATGCAAGTGCATATGAATTGGAACATCGAGTTCGTCTGCCAGCGCGCTTACCCGTTGCAATGCGTTATCACCAACGGCATAGGTTGAGTGGGGTGCAAATGCCGTAGAGATCAGCGGGTGCTCCCGGTATCGGTCATGTACCTTGATACCCTTGGTGAGGTATTCCTCAAAGTTCTCAGCCCAGGCCGTTTTCATTTCGATCACAATCATTCCCACACAAGCACGCAGGTTACGTTCGGCTGCTACCTGTGCGACCGTATCGGGAAAATAATACATGTCATTGAAGCAAGTCGTTCCACTGCGAATCATTTCGAACACCGCAAGATCAGTGCCATCCCGCACGAAATTCGAATCGACCCAGCGTGCTTCTGCTGGCCATACATGGTCTTCTAGCCATTCCTGCAGTGGAAGGTCATCGGCCAGCCCGCGAAATAAGGTCATTGCCGCATGGGTGTGGGCATTTATTAAGCCAGGTATCAGGACGTGGTCAGGCCGTTCGATGACTTTTTCTGCAGCGAACGAACTAACCGCCTCTGCGGCTGGGACTAGCGCCACAATACGTCCATTGCCAACAACGACTGCATGCTCTTCGAGTACCTGCCCGGCCGGTTCGACCGGAATCAGCCAGCGCGGGATGACGATGCAATCGGCAGCATGCATTTAGCACTCCAGAAGTACTGTATTCGCATGCGCGATAATGCCTGATCGAGTGCGGCAGCGAAACATGAAAGTTAGCGTGATTGGCAAACGTAGTTGCCCAGTGAGCCGCTCTACGAACTTACTTTAGCTGGGGTCAGCGACTCAGCTGTGGTAACATATGCGCTTGAAATTTTGGCCGGATACAACCTTCTGGAACGCCGAAAACGACGCCCTTGATTGTTCCGATAACCAAGGCAGTAAGGCGGGCCAGTCCAGCCCCTTAAATTCCAGTTCACCAATCCACCGATGACTGAAGTGGCTCAGGAAGTATTGCCTGTCAATCTCGAAGACGAGATGCGGCGGTCCTATCTTGACTACGCGATGAGCGTTATCGTGGGCCGTGCTTTGCCCGACGTGCGCGATGGCCTGAAACCCGTGCACCGGCGCATCCTGTTTGCGATGCGGGAACTCGGGAACGATTACACGAAACCCTATAAGAAATCGGCGCGCGTCGTCGGGGACGTCATCGGTAAGTATCACCCGCACGGTGATACAGCAGTTTACGACACCATAGTCCGCATGGCGCAGCCTTTCTCTATGCGTTACTTATTGGTGGATGGGCAGGGCAATTTCGGCTCTGTCGATGGAGATGCACCAGCGGCAATGCGTTACACCGAGGTTCGCATGGCGCGGATCGCCAATGAGCTGCTGGCAGATCTTAGTAAGGAAACAGTCGACTTTGCGGAAACCTACGATGGCTCGGAATCGGAGCCCAAGGTTTTGCCCACGCGAGTGCCAAACTTGCTGGTCAATGGTTCTTCGGGAATAGCAGTTGGGATGGCCACCAACTTACCGCCCCACAACCTAGGCGAAGTAGTGGATGCGACGATTGCACTGATGGAAAACCCGGATCTTTCAGTCCAGCGACTGATGGAAATTTTGCCTGGCCCTGATTTTCCTACCGCTGGCATCATTAACGGTGCTCAGGGGATTTTTGAAGCCTACACGACCGGGCGTGGCCGGCTCTATACGCGGGCACGGCATCATATTGAGCCCCTCGGTGAGAAGGGGCGCGAGGCCATCGTGGTCACGGAATTGCCTTACCAGGTAAACAAAGCTCGGCTGGTTGAAAAAATCGCTGAACTGGTGCGCGATAAAAAAATTGATGGCATCACGGAACTTAGGGATGAGTCCGACAAGGATGGATTGAGGGTTGTGATCGAGCTGCGCGGAGGCCAGGTTACCGACATTGTGCTGAACAACCTCTATACACACACGTCGTTGCAAACCGTGTTCGGGATCAACATGGTAGCGCTTAAAGACGGTCAGCCGCGGCTGATGAGCTTGAAGGATATCCTGGAGGCATTTCTCGGTCACCGGCGGGAAGTGGTAACGCGGCGCACCGTCTTCGATCTGCGTAAAGCGCGTGATCGGACCCATGTTCTGGAAGGGCAGGCTGTGGCGCTTGCCAATATCGATGAAGTTATTGCACTAATCAAAGGCTCTTCTTCGCCAGCCGATGCGCGTGCTGCATTAGTCACATCGGTTTGGTCTCTGGGATATGTGACCGCGATGCTTAAACGAGCCGACAAGATCGACACGCGGCCGGACGGGCTCGAAGGTATCTACGGTTCGGTCAAAGGCGGCTACCGTCTTTCGCCGAACCAGGCACAGGCGATCCTGGACCTTCGACTGCATCGGTTAACCGGCCTTGAGCGCGAAAAAATCATACAAGAATACAAAGAGAGGCTTGATGAAATTAAAGAATTTACAGACATACTGGGAAATCCAGATCGACTTATTGAAGTGATCCGTTCAGAGCTTACCGAGATCCGTGCAAACTATGCCGACGGTCGGCGTACTGAGATCGTCGAGGACCACTCGGACCTGACTTTGGAGGACCTGATTCCCGAGGAGGACTTGGTGGTTACGCTATCCCATGGTGGGTACGTGAAGGCCCAGGCGCCGGAAGCCTATCGGGCTCAGCGTCGCGGTGGGCGCGGTCGGTCTGCGGCTAAAGTCAAAGGCGAGGATTTTATTGATAAACTGTTCATGGCGAATAGCCATGACACTTTGTTGTGTTTCTCGAGTTGCGGCAAGGCGTATTGGCTTAAGGTCTACCAGGTGCCGCGCGCTAGTCGTGGCGCGCGGGGCAAGCCGATCGTCAACCTGTTGCCGCTGCAAGAAAAAGAACGCAGTAATGCGGTGTTGCCAGTTCGGCAGTATGAGGGCAACCGCTTCGTGTTTATGGTGACCAGTTCGGGTCGCGTAAAGAAAACACCGCTGGAGGCATTTTCACGACCGCGCAGCAACGGCATTATCGCCGTGGACTTGCGTGGCGATGACAAATTGGTCGATGTTCAAATTACCGACGGGTCGTGCGACATTCTGATCTGTGCCAGTTCAGGTAAGGCGATTCGGTTTGCTGAAACAGGCGTCAGGGCTATGGGGCGAGGCGCCGCCGGTGTTCGCGGTATTCGCTTGGGCGATGCCCACGAAGTGATTGCGCTGATGATTATTCGGGATGGTGACATTCTGACGGCAACCGAGAATGGGTTTGGAAAACGCACTGCAGCGTCTGGCTTTCCGCTTCAGGGGCGCGGAGGTCAGGGCGTTATCGCGATTCAGACCTCGGATCGTAATGGGCGCATGGTCGGTGCCATTCAAGTTGGCGATGATGATGAGGCGATGTTGATAAGTACTTCCGGTACGCTGGTGCGTACGCCGGTGACAGACATCTCTGTGCAGAGTCGCAATACACAGGGAGTGCGACTGATCAGGCTGGGAGAGGGCGATCGTCTGGTCGGGCTGGACAGAATTGTCCAGCTGCAGGATGAAGAAGAAGAGAATAGCGTTCAGACACGGCGACCGCATAAATCTGCCGCGCAGTTAACAGGTGCAAGAGAATGTCACGGGTTTTCAACTTTAGCGCTGGACCGGCTGCGATTCCACTGGAGGTTCTGGAAGAGGCTCAGGCAGGCCTGCTTGACTGGAGTGGGACTGGTATGTCGGTCATGGAAATCAGCCATCGGAGCAAGGCGTTTGGAGTGGTGTCTGAAGCAGCCGAGCATGATTTGCGGGAGTTG
>JAYZJE010000187.1:0-4640 GCA_036164895.1 Pseudomonadota bacterium | reverse complement strand
GGCACCTTGGCCGCGGTGTTGATTTATTTTCGGTTGGAAATCAGCGTCATTGTGCGAGCTTGGCTCGGGTCGCTGCGGGGCGATCGCACTGACGAAAACAACGCACGCCTTTGCTGGGCACTGCTGTTGGCCACCGTACCGGCCGGACTCTCCGGATTGCTATTCCACGAGTTTGTCGAGAACACGTTGCGTTTGCCGCTGGTCATTGCTCTAGCAACCGGCATTTTTGGTGTGCTGCTGGGTTTGGCGGACCGGCGTGGCGGAGCGGGGCGCAGTGAATACAGCGTGACCTTTGGCATTGCAATTGCGATTGGTCTAGCGCAGGCCATCGCCCTGATTCCGGGAACCTCGCGCTCCGGTATCACGATCACCGCCGGTCTGGCGCTGGGTTTGTCGAGGCAAGCAGCCGCACGATTTTCTTTTCTGATGGCGATTCCAGTCATCGCATTGGCGGCAATGTTCGAACTAAGGCAGTTGCTGCAGCAACCCGCGCCGGTTCGGTGGAGCATTATAGCTCTGGCGGTGTTGGTCGCCGGGCTGAGTGCCTACGCTTGCATTGCCATGTTCTTGCGGGCCCTAGAACGGGTCAGCATGTGGCCGTTTGCGATTTACCGGGCGCTGCTGGCGGGCGTGATTTTGGTTGCCTTTGTCTGAGCTTTGTAGCGCGCTCAGGGTTAGTTCGCTGCTTGGAATTCAGCTTTGACTTGGGTAATCGCCTCAATCCGCTTTTTGTGAATAGCTGCGCCCAGCGCTTTGCCAGTTAAATTCTGGGCCTTGAACAATTTAGAGCCGACTTCCGCTGCGGCCTCTCGCGCCTGCCGGATCAAGTCGGCCTGCGGATACGGTGCTGTTTCGCGCCCGGTGCGTCCGCAAGCATCGGCCTTGCAGGCCAGCAGAAAATCCTCACAGCGGTCCGGCCGGCGAAACGCATCGACGTGCTCCAGCATTCGCAAGACGGTAGTCGGACGTAACTCCAAAGCGCGGTGGCACAGCGGATGGTAAAGTGCGACGTGCACAGCCAGGTCCCGGTAGCGATTCGGAACGCCTAATCGTTGACATAAGCCTTGCACGAGCGCAACGCTGCGTTGCTCGTGCGCGCGGTGACTGGGCCATTGCTCCCGGGGTGTCGTGCCTTTACCAAGGTCATGTACGAGAGCGGCAAAACGCACCTCACTTGACGGCGACATCTGCGCGGCGGTTTTTAGTGCCAACATTGTGTGCACGCCGGTGTCCACTTCCGGGTGCCACTTTTCGGGCTGCGGCACGCCGAACAGTGCGTCGAGTTCGGGGTAAATGACGGCCAATGCGCCGCACTGTTTCAAAATTTTGAAAAACACGTCCGGTCTGGATTCCATCAGCGTGAGTTCGGTTTCCTGCCAGACCCGCTCCGGAACCAGAGCGTCGGTTTCGCCGCCGGCAGTCATCTGCGCCATCAGTTCAAGCGTATCTTTGGCTACCGCGAATCCGAGTTCGTGGTAACGTGCCGCGAAACGCGCGACGCGTAGTATCCGCAGTGGATCCTCGTGGAATGCGTCCGATACGTGTCGCAACACTTTTAAGTTGAGGTCCTGTAGGCCGCCATACGGATCAATGATGGTTCCATCGCTATCCTCTGCCATCGCATTTATTGTCAGATCGCGACGTTTCAGATCCTGCTCCAGCGTGATATTGGTGTCGCTGTGTGTCGTAAAGCCACGGTATCCCGGACCGGTTTTAGTCTCGGTGCGTGCCAGGGCATATTCCTCGCCGGTCTCCGGGTGAAGGAAAACCGGAAAGCTTTTACCGACCATGCGATAGCCTTGGGTCTTAAGTGCCTCAGCGGTGCCACCCACGACGACCCAGTCTTTTTCACGAACCGGTAAGCCCAATTGCTTATCACGCACCGCACCGCCGACAAGATAAATTTGCATGGAATCATTGTAGCCTTTATTGCAGCGGTCACCGCGATGAGTAGACCAAAGTCTATCCGCATAGTTTTAGGCGGTAGCGTATTGCTTACGCTGCTGGCAGGCTGCGAGGCCGGCTATTACATGCAGGCAACCCGTGGACAGTTTCAGTTGATGCGAGCGAGCAAGCCGGTTAATGCGGTGCTAGCCGATTTCACCACGAGCCCGAAGTTGCGTTCCAAACTGGAACTGGCCGGCGGCGCACTCGCGTTTGCCGAGGACGAGTTGTTGTTACCCGCGAATGGCAGCTACACCAAATACGCGGATTTGGAGCGCCACTACATTGTCTGGAACGTGCTTGCCGCACCGGAACTCTCGCTGAAACCACAGACCTGGTGTTTCCCGGTGGTCGGTTGCCTAGCTTACCGCGGGTATTTTCACAAATTCGCCGCCGACAAATTTGCTACAAAACTCGCTGACAGTGGCGCGGACGTTTTTGTCGGTGGCGTTGCCGCTTACTCGACGCTCGGGCGATTTAACGATCCGTTGCTGAATACCATGTTACGTATGAATGATCAGCGCATGGTTGGCTTGTTGTTTCACGAACTGGCGCACCAAAAGCTCTATGTAAAAGGTGACACGCAATTCAACGAAAGTTTTGCCACCCTGATCCAACAGGAAGGGATGATGCGTTGGATCGATTCACGCCAAGGGCTGGCAGCTGTTGCTGCTTATAGGCAGGATTTGGCGCGTCACGAGCAAGTACGGACGCTGATTAGGCGCCTGCAGCGCGAATTGCGGGCGTTGTATGCCTCCGGCCAGATCGATATTGAAAAGCGTGCGGCCAAAGCCGCCATTTTTGAAGCGCTGCAGGCGGAATACGGCGAGCTCAGTGCGGATTGGCCCAAGCCGGTCCCTTTTTCTGGCTGGTTTAGCGGGCCGATTAATAACGCCAGTCTCGCCGCCGTGTCCGTCTATGACGACCATGTGGCAGCATTGCGCGCCTTGTTCCAGCAAAGCAGCGGCGATCTGGAGACTTTTTATCAGCGGGCCACGGAACTCGCCGAGATGGAGTTGGAGGAACGGCGCAATGCGTTACTCGCGTTGGAGGGTTAGTTCAGATAATTGCTATAAAAGCTTAGGCTGCGCATTAGCTGCGAGCCGGTCCGAGCCGCTACGTTCTGCCGTAGCAATTCGATCAGCGAATTTGTAACAACAATGCGCGGTTGCCGCGTTGAATTCGCAGCAGCAACAGGTTCTGACCCTTGGCAACCTCGCGCAATTCTTTGATGGTATTTACACGCTGGTTGTTTAATGATGTGACAATGTCGCGCGGTCGCAGTCCGCTGCGTGCTGCCGGGCTGCCCGCGTCCACGCTATCCACCACCACACCCCTGCCACTGTAGTTATCCGCTTCGCCGTCGTAGTTGGAGAATTGCGCACCAGCCAGTCCCGGGTGCAGTTCTCCTGCCGCCATGACCGGGCTCATCTCAAGTTCGCCCAGCGTCGCGGTCACCGTTTCACGGGTACCGTTGCGTATGAGGACAAGTTTGACCGTCTCACCACTGCGTTTGAGGCCGATGTTCGTACGCAGGTCCGCGGCCCCTTTGATCGGCGTTCCGTCAACGGAAACGATGACATCGCCGACTTCGACACCCGCATTTTCTGCGGCAGAACCCGCCACGATTTCCTGGACCAGCGCGCCTTGGGTCGCTTCGATGCCGATGGCCTCGGCGGTTTCTGCGTTGAAATCGCTGATGCTGACGCCCAGCAGGCCGCGCCGCACTTCACCAAACTCGATGATCTGGGCCATGATCAACTTGGCGATATTGACCGGTATCGCAAACCCGATGCCAATATTGCCGCCGCTTCTGCTGAAGATCGAGGAGGGGATGCCCACCAACTCGCCCTTCAAGTTGATTAACGCACCGCCGGAGTTGCCGGGATTAATTGACGCATCGGTCTGAATGAAATCCTCGTAACCACCGCGGTTTATGCCATGGCGGCCCAGTGCGCTGACGATGCCTGAAGTCACGGTGTGCTGCAGTCCAAATGGGTTGCCAATGGCGACCACGAAATCGCCCACCTGTAGTTCCTCTGAATCGCCCAGCGGCATGTCTACGAGATTATGGCTTTCTTCCAATAGCAGAACGGCTATGTCGGTGCCCGGGTCCGATCCCACCACTGTTGCTTTCAGCGAGCGACCATCATCGAGGGCGACCTCGATTTGATCTGCGTGCTCAATTACGTGGTGATTTGTAAGGACAAAGCCTTTGTCCGCATCGACGATGACGCCGGAGCCCGCACTGCGAACCTGCCGCTCGCGCTGCTGTGGCACCCCGAAGAACCGTCGAAAGAACGGGTCCTCCATCAGGGGGTTGCGTGATGACTTGACTGTGCCCTGGGTGGCGATGTTTACGACGGCGGGTGAGGTTTGACTGACCAGCGGTGCCAGGCTCGGCACCTCCTGGTTCCCAACCTTGATTGGCAGTTGGGCAAGCGAAATAACAGATATAACTGCAGCCAGTATGCTCGGGCAGAGCTGGGACATAACTCGATTCATCAGTTCCACCTTATACTTTGAACGGTTATGCACCCAGAATGATACCGGGTTTCATAACGGTCACCATCAGCCGGTGAAAGGTTCCGCCCGCTGCTGTTTTTTCTATGGTTGTGATTATCCGGTGCCGGTTAGGACGATTTGACCTCAATCTGCTGGGGCTGCAGCTTTTTCTGCTTGGGAATGCTGACTTC
>JAYZJE010000186.1:0-3728 GCA_036164895.1 Pseudomonadota bacterium | reverse complement strand
CCAGCTTTAGTGAATTACTCGCTCGCCCTGGTCTCGTTGCTGGTCGGTATACCCGCTCTGGTCTGCCTTATCCTCGGACTCAAACCGTACCGGCAAAGCCTGAGAAAAGCGGACCGTTGGCTAAGCTCTACAGCACGGACAGTTAGCTAACCTTTGTCGCGGCGGTAATCGGCAACGTACTGCTCAGCCGCTTGGCCCAGCGGCACGCTTTCCGGGCGTGTTTTTAGCACCGACTCGTACAACGCTCGTTCTTTTGAAAAATAGTTCTCATCGATGTCGGCAAAAGCGGCCCAATCTTCTTCCGTAAAAACCTTACGTGCCATGTCCGTGCTAGGCGCATGGTGACCCATGCGATTGTGAATGTAGTCGATATAGGCCAGACTCGTTTCCTCGTAGTCCTTGACCGCTTCGGTGCCATCGCTTACCAAGGCCCGTGTGCAAGCTTTATACAGCTTCAGATGTTCTTGGTTTCCATCCAGCCGGCGGTACACTTCGGCTATGTTCTCTTCGTTTTCCGGATCGTTCATGTCAACTTTTGAGGCGAGTTTTTCAAGCATGCTGATGTCTTGTGTGTGCAGACGCCCCATCGAAGCCTCCATGTAATTCCCGATCGCAATATAGAACGGGATAAATGTTTCGTCCCGTGGGCTCACTTCGAGCGCTGCCTTTAACATCTCATGCACCGTTCGCAACCGGCCACGTTCGCCCATGATGCTCTCAACAGCCGATTTTTGCTTTTCCATTGTTAGCTCCTGTGTAACTACTTCAGCGGTGTCGCGGCACCGCGCTTGATGGCGTTTTCCAAGCTTCCCTTGAGTAAATCGACTGAAGCCTTCCGCGAAGGCATGCGGTTTTCAAGATACGCATTCGGCGCAATGAACAGTGCCGCCTCAAAAACCGCCCGATAAATATCATGACGCTGACTGAGGAATCGGTTGTACGACAGGCAGTCGGCACGATCTCGCCGCAATTCCTGAATATCGATGGTCGCCGATGGCAGCACGGTTTCACCCGGTCCGCCGGATTCGCCAAGCAACACGCCATTGTAGTCATATATTTTTGAATGACCCATGTTGAAGTTGCCAGGAATCGCGCCACCAACCGAACCTCCAGCATTACAGGAAACTAGGTACATCATGTTTTCAGCAGCCCGAACTCGCTTAGCCGATTCCCATGCCCAAAGGTCGATCGCACCGCTGTCACTGGTCGGGTGCAATAGAACCTCAGCACCGCGCAACATAAACGCACGGGCTGCTTCCGGATACATGATTTCTGCGCAGGGCATCATGGCGACCTTACCAAGTTCGGTGTCGGCAACAGGGAAGGTTCCCTCGATGCCGTACATATCCAGGTATCTATCCATCAAATCATGCGGTGAGACTGAGTGCAGAGTGTTGATGCGACGGTACTTTAGAATAATGTCACCAGCCGGGTTAATCAGATAAGAACAATTGAAATAGATATCCGGCCAGTCAGCGTCGCGCTCGTAAGAATTGGCGGCTATAAAAATACGATGCTGCTGGGCAATTTTCTGCAATCGCTCAGTTTCAGGGCCCGGTATTTGGAAACAGGCTTTTTCGATCCACTCCGCAGTGCTTTCCAGGATTGGAAATCCCTGCAGTGCGAATTCCGGAAACAAGAGTAGTTGATTGGCGTTGTTCGATCGTGCCTGACCCGGAGCAATCCCCCCGAGAATTAGAATCTCCCAGCGATCCAGGCTACGGTGAACGATATCCAGCACCTCGGCACGATTATTCGCATGGTTGACGGTGTGGTTTAGAACCTGCACGCAGGTGGCCGTCCAAGGTTGAATCATTGTGATTCCTCGCATTGGTTGGTACGGTTACGGCTGCTATTATTATTACAACAAACTATAAGACGATACCGCGAAAGCCGCTTTCGTTTCATTGTACTCGCTCTCGGTGAGTCCGTCCTGCCGGTAGAATTTATGCCCGCCAAGACGAAAGCCCGTAACACCATTCGCTTGACATGGAGGATTAATGTGAGAAAAGCCGCGATCTTTCTTTTATCGATTGCGCTGTCAATCGAGTTTGCTGGAAATGCCGTTGCTCATGAGGACGCGGAAACTTTGGTCGAGCCCCATGAGAACAGCGGTGCTAGATTATTTACCGCCGATGCCGCGAATGGCGACATCATCGCTGTTAATTTACCCGAGGGAAAAGTTATCGCACGGCTATCGACACCGCCTTACATAATCTATCTGGCTCTGGGCAAGAACAAGAAAAACCTTTACGCGATGCGCGGCACCGGTAGGGATCGCGATTGGGTAACAGTGATCGACACCGGCTTTACCGAGCACAGCGACGAAGTCAAGCCACCCTATATCGCTAGATCATTCGTTGGCAACGTTCCGGACGGCGTGCAACACGGCCACACGGCATCAGTTCGCGGTAAAGACGCCATCATCATGGAAGGTGACGGTGAGTTAATTATTTTTGATAAAGCTGAGTTTAGCGGGTTTGGCGAAGTATCGGTTCGGCGTTTCCCGCTCGCCTCTGTCGACCACTATGCGTTCGTCGATGCTGGAGACTACCTCTACATCGGCTACCTTGGCCGGGGTATGGTTCAAGTCCTAGACAGCGATACCGGCAACGAAGTTACGCGCATCACCGGCTGTCCAATACTGCACGGTAAAACCAAGGATCCAACGTCAGGCCGAGTGTTCTTCGGTTGCCAGCGCCACGCAATAGCGATAGGCACCAAAGGCGATGAAGCGCACAAGGTTGTCGCACGAATTGAATATCCTGACGAACAGCGCGTCGGTAACTTTCATAACGGCAAAGATCAGGTGATCTGGGGTTACACCGAGGATGGCGTGCCGAAGATTCACCGCCTGGATGCAGGAAAGGAACCGTATCGCTTCGATGTGCTGCCGATTGAACGCTCGATTCGGCAGGGTACCTCGGAAGACGGCGAGTATTTGTTTGTTCTCACGTTTGCGGGGGTGTTCGAAATACGCGATGGAGGTACCGGCGAACTGTTGCATTCAATGCAGGTTTCAGGGCCTTTTCCTCCAGACCTCAAGGAAAAAGTCGACCGGGCCGTTAACCCAGACATCAAGACCTGGGGTGATCACGTTTACGTCAGCTTGCCACATGAAGGCCGAATTCTCGATGTCGACCTAGCTACGGGTACGATCTACCGCTACTTAGATACTGACGGCGAACCGACACGCTTAATTATTGTCTCTGGCGAACACGAAGAACAAGGCGAGCAGGATCATGAGAACGGAGTCTGAGGGGGCACCCAAGCCCGACATGTTATTCGGACTCAGATGAGTAGCGACAATCGGTGTAACTGATGTCAAACGAGCCGGTAATCGTTTTTGGCGCCACCAGCGGCGGCGGTCTGGAACTGGCGAAAAAAATCCGTTCTGATGACCGCCCTGTTTGCGCGGTGGTCCGGCCAACTACTGAACCCGGCCTTCTCGTAACACTCGGCGTTGAACTCAGGATTGCGGATGCGTTCGACGCAACCGCAGTAGACCAAGCTCTTAAAGATTTCGGACAGGGCGCGACTGTCGCCAGCTTTCTCGGTGGCGGCTTTGCCGAGGGTCGACCCATTGACGGGATCGGGAATATCAACGCAATCGATGCGGCCACACGTGTTGGTGTGGGACGATTCATTCTGATGACGTCAATCGGCTGCGGGGACAGTTATGACGCAGCACCGGAACTATCCAAACAGATGTGGACTGAACTTTGGAA
>JAYZJE010000185.1:0-6851 GCA_036164895.1 Pseudomonadota bacterium | reverse complement strand
TTTTCTTTTTTGCCTTAGACTTAGTTTTAGCTTTAGTCGTTACCTTCTTCTTCGCACTGCGACGGCCACGAACCGGCGCTTTTTCCAGCAACTCTATGCATTCTTCGAGCGTGAGGTTGGTTGGTTCCTGATCCTTGGGTACGCGTGCATTCTTAGTTTTATCCGTCACGTACGGGCCGTAACGTCCTTTCAGGACCTGAATACCCTTATCTTCGAAGTCCTGAATAATTCGGTTCTTGTCTGCTTCTTTTTTTGCTGTGATAAATTCCAATGCTTTTTCCAGATTAATTGTGTAAGGATCATCATCTCGAATGGACACGAACTTATCGCCATACCGGACATAGGGCCCAAATCGACCGATGCTGGCCAAAACCGGTTCACCCTCTGGGGTTTGGCCGAGCTTGCGCGGTAATTTGAATAATTCCAGCGCCTCGTCAAGCTCAATCGTTGAGATTTTCTGACCCGGTTTCAAGCCGGCGAATTTCGGTTTTTCCTCGTCGTCGCGTGTCCCAATTTGCACAAATGGGCCAAAGCGGCCTAGCCGAACGCTAACTGGCCGCCCCGATTTTCGATCCGTTCCGAGTTGGCGTGTCTGGGTAGCCTGTTCGCGCGTTACACTGGCTTCCTTGTCCCGCACAAGTTGACTGAACGGCCTCCAAAATTCTTCGAGCACCGGCACCCAGTCCTTCTCATCCCGTGACACTTCATCGAGGACGTTCTCGAGACTTGCGGTGAAGTCGTAATCGACATAGTGGGTAAAGTGATCGGTTAGAAAGCGACTAACAACGCGCCCTACATCGGTTGGCAGAAATCGTTTACCGTCCATTTCGACGTAGTCACGATTTTTCAGTGTTGAGATGATGCTGGCATAGGTTGACGGTCGGCCAATACCGTATTCTTCCAGCGTCTTAACTAGGCTCGCTTCGGTATACCGCGGCGGCGGTTCCGTAAAGTGTTGGTCGGCACGTATGTCGGCCAGTGTTAGCAATTGATTTTCTTCGACTGCTGGCAGTGCACGATCGGCTTCGTCGTCTTTTACGTCATCGCTGCCTTCTTGATAAACGGCGATGAAACCCGGGTCGATCAGTGTCTGTCCGTTGGCGCGGAGCCGGCCAACATCCGGCTGTCTGTCCGGCACTAGGTCTAGAGCCACGGTATCGAAGATCGCCGGAATCATCTGGCTAGCGATGGTGCGTTTCCAAATCAGCGAATAAAGCTTGAACTGGTCTTCACTCAAATAGCTCTTCATGTTTTCCGGTGTCCGCGCCGCGCTGGTCGGGCGAATACCTTCATGTGCTTCCTGGGCATTTTTGGCCTTGGTCGTGTAGATTCGCGGACTTTCCGGTAGGTTGTTTGCTCCGTAGCGCGCGGAAATCAGGTTGCGGATATCTTCAAGGGATTCGCTCGACAATGTGACTGAATCAGTGCGCATGTAGGTAATCAGACCGACCGATCCATCACCGGTATCGATACCCTCATAAAGCCCCTGCGCGGTGCGCATTGTTCGCTGCGTATTAAAGCCAAGTTTGCGGGAAGCTTCCTGTTGCAGCGTCGAGGTGGTGAACGGCGCGGCAGGATTTCGTTTCCGCTGCTTTTTTTCGATTTTCTGTACACGCACTTTCCCGTCTGTGGCCAGCAGCAGTCGGTTGCGGACAGAATTCGCTCGTGGCTCGTTCGGGAAGCTGAACTGCTCAACTTTATCGCCTTGATATTCAACCAGCCGTGACACGAAACTTCCGTCGTTCACTGTGATGTCACCCTCGAGCGTCCAGTATTCGCGGGGTTCGAAAGCCTCGATCTCGTCCTCGCGCTCGGCGATCATCCTCAGGGCGGGGCTTTGCACTCGGCCAGCTGAGAGGCCCGGTTTGATTTTCTTCCACAACAACGGCGAGAGGTTAAATCCGACCAGATAGTCCAGTGCCCGACGGGCCTGCTGCGCACTGACCAGGGCGTTGGATAAACCCCGCGGGTGCTTTACCGCTTCCTTGATTGCGCGCTTGGTGATCTCGAAGAAAACAATGCGGTGAACTTGTTTGCCGTCGAGCGCGCCCCGCTCCTTCAGAATTTCGTTAAGATGCCAGGAAATGGCCTCGCCTTCGCGGTCCGGGTCAGTTGCCAGATACAGTGCATCGGCTTTTTTCAGGGTTTTGGCGATAGCCTGGATGTGCTTCTCGTTTTTCTCAATAATCTTGTATTGCATTGCAAAGCCGTTGTCGGGATCGACAGCGCCTTCTTTTGGCACGAGGTCCCTGACATGCCCGTACGAGGCTAGGACCGTAAAGTCCGGACCGAGATATTTTTCAATCGTCCGCGCCTTGGCGGGTGATTCGACAACGACAACGTTAGTGCTCATCTAAACAACTGCGTATGTGCGACGAACCGCGGCACAGCCGCGGCTTCTATACAGCGATCTCTTTCTAGTCGACGTATGCTTAGTGCATGCCGCCATCATTTTGGTCAAAAACGAGATCTTCCATACGAGCAAAAGCCGCCTCTTGCCCAGGTTGGCTGAACAGGACCATTAACACCACCCATTTAACCTGCTCAACGCCGATGTCTTGTGTTTCCAGCGCCATTAGCCGGTCCAATACCAGTTCCCGATGGATCGGTAACAGAATACCAATCTGCTCCAGGTACGTAACATAGCCCCGGCACTCGGCGTCTAGACGAGCTAATTCCCGGGCATTGAACAGCCGGAAGGATGGAGCAGTCGGGGGGTTAGTAAACGGCTGCCCCCCGCTGGCCGTTAGTTCCTCGAGCCAGTCCAGCGCCCGGTCGATCTCGAACTCCCCGAATCCGGCTTGTAGCAACTCTTCCCGCAGAATGACTTGGTCAGGTTCAGCGCTCGGCTCCTGCTCGGAAAAGTTTTCAAACAGATACATGAGCACATCGAGCACGGTTTCGCTCATTTGGGTCATCCTTGCCTTCGCCTGGCAGCGATTCTGCGTGACCGTCCAGTTTCGGAATCCGGAGCATGGAGGAAACCGCATCCGGCGTCAATCCGGTGCGATCGACCAGCATGTCGACGGTAATCGGACCCCAGCCCATCGTTGCCAGCAGGCGGCGATACTCCAAATTCTCCGATTTATTGGTGGGTTCGCCATTGCTTCCGCCGGAAAATTAACGACGGCCGCTTCGACGCTCCAACCCAGTTCCTCGACTATGTCTTGCGCGCTTTTGACCAGCTTCATTCCCTGTTGAATCAGTTGGTGCTAGCCCTGAAGGTAGCGGTGGCGAGCCATAATACGGTGGCCAAAGCGATGATGCGAAGCGATCGGATTTTTCGGATCTAAGGCGGGCAGATGTTCATGGGTCAACTATCCATCGGGTCGAGTGCTTGCAAGGGCAAATTTAGGCGCTGCTATAATTTTGTATAAACGCTGGGCAGACTACTGTGATTTATGCCTAACTAGGACGCGGACACCGGAAAAAACCGTCCGCTAGGATTATGTTTTTCTATATTATAAATTTAGCAATATTTCATAGGGTTATACAAAAAATTTGCAAGGAATAATTATGGCTACGCTGCAGATTCTTGAATATCCTGATCCGCGCCTGCGCAAACAGGCGGTGCCCGTTGAGACTGTGGACGAGGAGATCCGGCGTCTCGTAGAAGATATGCTCGAAACTATGTATGCGGCGCCTGGCATTGGTTTGGCGGCTACCCAAGTAGACACGCACAAGCGCGTGCTGGTAATGGATGTGTCGGAGGGCAGGGATGACCCGCAATGCTTCATAAACCCTGTGATCCTTGAGCAGGAGGGCAGTGAGATTTGTGAAGAGGGATGCCTGTCGGTGCCTGAGTTTACAGCGAACGTTGAGCGAGCCGAAAAAATCAAGGTACAGGCGCTGGACCGGAGGGGCGCATCTTTTCAACTCGACGCTGACGGGCTGCTGGCCGTTTGCATTCAGCACGAAATGGACCACCTGGAAGGCAAGTTGTTCATCGATTATCTGTCCGCACTAAAGCGCCAGCGTTTAAAGAAAAAGGCAACTAAATCAAGGAAACGCGATCAACCTGGCCGGATCAGCGCAGGCAGCCCGACGGTTATCTAGCTGTCTGACGTCAAACGAGCCGGGCCGATCAAATTAGACTAAAAAAACCCGGTAGCTACCCAAGACATGACTGCATTTGCGCGAATTTTGTTCGCGGGCTCCCCGGATTTTGCCGTACCCGCGTTGCACTGGCTGGCGGATTCTAGCCACGAAGTTTTCGCTGTATTGACGCAGCCGGACCGCCCGGCCGGACGAGGCAAACAGCTTACAGCGAGTGCCGTGAAGCAATTCGCCGTCAGGCGGCAAATCCCGATACTGCAGCCTGAAATACTGAATCAGCGAGGGATTCAAGAGGAAATTCGTGCATTAGCAGTTGATCTGATGATTGTTGCCGCGTATGGCTTGTTGTTGCCTGAGGCTGTGCTGACTGCGCCGCGCCTGGGCTGCATCAACCTACACGCTTCGCTGTTGCCGCGATGGCGCGGTGCTTCCCCGGTGCAGGCAGCGCTGCTGGCCGGCGACCGAACCACGGGCATCAGCTTAATGCAGATGGACCGGGGGCTCGATACCGGTCCAGTGCTGCTGCGAGAAAGCCTTGTGATTGATGATTGTGAAACGGCAGGGCAGCTGGAAAAGCAACTCGCCGCATTGGGCGCCAAGGTGCTGGCAGAGCATCTCGACGATGTGCTGACCGAATCATTGGAGCCACTGCCGCAAGATGAGTCAGAAGTAACCTATGCCGGCACCATTCACAAGGCCGATGGCCGCATCGACTGGACCCGGGACGCGCTACAGATAGACCGTGAGATTCGCGCGTATAACCCATGGCCGATTGCTGAAACCCGGTTTTGTGGAGAGCAACTCCGGTGTTGGTCGGCCTGCGTCGTTCCCAACGACGAAGTTGTCGATGACGTGACCAGCTGTTTGCCCGGTCGCATTGTTGCCGTGCACTGTGAAGGGGTGGATGTAGAGACGGGGCGGGGGCAGCTACGGTTGACCGAGGTGCAGTTGCCCGGCAGGCGCGCGGTTGCCGCGGCAGATTTCGGTCGGTCTCGCAACCTCCTCGGCACTGTGCTTGGAGTATGACAATGGCAAGTCGACAAGCGCCGCTTTTAACAGCGGCCGGAGCTGAAGCTCGGGCACTGGCTGCCAGGGCCGTCGAAGCCGTGGTGACCGAAGGCAGGACACTGGACCGGGCTTTGGAGATAGCCAATAGTAGCCAGCTTTCGGGCAGGGATCGTGCTCTGATCCAAGCCCTGGCGTATGGTGCCGTGCGGGGCCATCATCGTCATCGCCGCATTCTTGAGATGATGCTGGAGCGACCAATAGCCCGGCGGGAGAGCGTTATTGTCGCTCTGATTTCCGTTGGCTTGTTCCAATTAATCGACGCGCGGCAACCAGATTACGCAGCGGTTTCTACGGCCGTTGAGGCTGCTGCACTACTCGGTAAACCCCACAGCCGCGGCTTGGTTAATGCGCTGCTCAGGCGTTTTTTGCGCGAGCGTGAACGGTTGCTTGCCGAGGTGATGGCGAGCGATGAAGGGCGATACGGGCACCCCGATTGGTTAATACGAAAAATCCAGCAGGACTGGCCCGACCACTGGCAGACGGTTCTCGAGGCGGGCAACGAGCCGCCGCCGATGTGGCTGCGCGTAAATTCCCGCCGCGGCAATGTCGCTGAGTACCGGAAGCGGTTGAGGGAGGCAATCGGTGAGCAAGGCGTTACGCTGGCGGGTGTGCCGGATGGTGTTTGCCTAAAAAAGCCGGTACCGGTAGACGAGCTTCCGGGTTTTGCCGTAGGCGATGTCAGCGTTCAGGATGCAGCGTCACAAATTGCGGTGGACTTAATCGACCCGCAAGCTGGTATGCGGGTACTGGATGCTTGCGCCGCGCCCGGGGGTAAGACCGCGCATCTGCTGGAACGCGAATCCAAATTGCGCAAACTGGTTGCGCTGGACGTATCGGTCGAGCGCCTTGGCCGGCTTAGGGAAAATCTAGACCGGCTCGGCTTGCAGGCGACTGTCGTCGCCGGCGATGCGCTCAATCCACCGCAATGGTGGGATGGTGTGCTATTCGATCGTATTTTGGTCGACTCGCCATGTTCTGCCACCGGCGTGCTGCGGCGCCACCCGGACATCAAGTTCCTCCGGCGCAGCAGTGATATTGAAGAAATGGCTAAGCGCCAGCTGCAGATGATCAACAGTCTGCTAAAGCTGTTGGCTCCCGACGGTCGCCTCGTCTATGCGACCTGCTCGGTGCTTAAGGCAGAGAACTCGGATGTTGTAACTCGGTTTCTTACCGAACATGCGAATGTTTGGGAAGATATAACACAACGCGTCTCGGCGATTGCACTGACTGGTCCGGCTGTGCGCCATGGCCTGCAGTTGCTCCCCGGGTCAGGGAATACCGACGGTTTCTATTATGCTTTAATGGAGCGTCTAGAATCGAATAAAAAAGCCAGGCTGAGCTTGAAAAACTGTTAGCCACCCCCCTTGGCGATTGGAAACGTAATGGCACATGACTTGCGGGCTAAAACCTGCCGCTTGGGGAAGTACTCAAGTTTCCAGGCGCGGCCTTTGAACCGGTTGCTGCCGAGGTTCAGTCGTATCAGCCTACTGGCCTGTTGCCTGTTGCTGTTACCGTTTGTTGCACGAAGCCAGGACGGCCGATTCGAAGTGCAAAACACAAGTACATTTCTTGAGGATGGGGTCTATTACGTTACGGCTTGGCTTGATTACACTCTGAGCGCGGAAGCCCTGGAAGCTCTCGAGAGCGGCGTTGCATTGACGTTTGAACTGCAAATCGAGCTGACTCGCACGCGTCGCTTCTGGGTTGACCCCGAGATTGCCACACTG
>JAYZJE010000184.1:0-6417 GCA_036164895.1 Pseudomonadota bacterium | reverse complement strand
CCTACGCCAGCATGCTTGACGAGCCATTAGCCGGTAAAACCATCGGTGTGCCGCGGGAATTTTTTGACGATGGGCTGGATTCTGGCTGTGAGCAGGTAATTCGTGATGCACTGAATGTTTTCAGTGATCTGGGTGCGAAGATTGTCGAGTTGACGCTTCCTCATTTAGCTCTATCGGTGCCGACCTATTACATCATCGCGCCCGCAGAATGCTCATCGAATCTTTCCCGCTATGACGGCATTCGCTTTGGCTACCGGCATCCGGATGCGTGTGACATCGACGAACTTTACACGCGCACCCGGCAGGAAGGGTTTGGCGCCGAGGTTAAGCGGCGCATCATGACGGGCACATACGTGCTGTCGGCAGGTTACTACGATGCGTATTATCTGCAGGCGCAGAAGGTTCGGCGGTTAATCAGTGACGAGCTTAAGCGCTGCTTCGAGCAAGTCGATATTGTGGCCGGGCCGACGACCCCGACACCAGCATTTGGTCTAGGCGAAAAAACCGACGATCCGGTACAAATGTACCTTAACGATATCTATACGATCGCCGTAAATCTTGCCGGTACTCCTGGCGTATCCATCCCCTGCGGATTTTCCGGGAAGCTTCCCGTTGGGCTGCAACTGATCGGACCGCACTTCGGCGAGGCGACGCTGCTGAATTTTGCCCACCGCTATCAGCAACAGACTGACTGGCATACGCGGACTCCCCCGCCGGTGTTTACGAAGGAAGCTAGCCAGTGAATGAAGGCAGTAATGTAAGAGGCTACGGATGAGCTGGGAATCTGTCATTGGACTGGAGATTCATGCCCAGCTCGCGACGCAGAGAAAAATATTTTCAGGGGAGCGGACTACCTACGGTGCCGAGCCCAATACTCAGGCCTGCTTGGTTGATCTCGGCTACCCCGGTGTATTGCCGGTATTAAATGGCGAGGTCGTCGCGATGGCAGTGAAATTTGGTCTTGCGATAGGCGCAACGATTGAGCGACGCTCGGTGTTCGCGCGCAAGAATTACTTCTATCCGGATCTGCCCAAGGGTTATCAGATAAGCCAGTATGAATTGCCCATCGTTAGCCAAGGCAGCGTGGTGATCCAGCTGGATGACGGTAGCCATAAGCGTATCAGGATAACCCGCGCGCACTTGGAGGAAGACGCGGGCAAGTCGCTGCATGAAACCCTTAAGGACCGGACCGGCATCGATTTAAATCGTGCTGGCACGCCTTTACTCGAAATTGTGTCGGAGCCGGAATTGAGTTCTGCTGCCGAAGCGGTCGCTTGCATGCGGAAAATCCACCAGCTCGTGCGGTATCTTGGCATCTCCGATGGCAATATGCAGGAAGGCTCGTTTCGCTGTGATGCAAACATCTCCGTGCGGCCGAGCGGCGACAGCAACCTAGGCACCCGCACTGAACTGAAAAACCTGAACTCGTTCCGCTTTGTAGAAAAAGCAATCGAGTTTGAGATCGAACGCCAAATCGACGTACTCGAAGAGGGCGGTAAAGTTGTGCAGGAAACCAGGCTGTACGATTCGGGCAAGGACGAAACCCGGCCGATGCGCAGTAAAGAAGAGGCTAACGATTACCGGTATTTTCCGGATCCGGATCTGCTGCCACTGGAACTCGATCAGGCTTTCCTGGATCGCATAAAAAAGGAGATGCCAGAGTTGCCGCAGCAGAAGGCCGAACGGTTCGCTGATGATTATGGTTTGAAGCCCGCGCAAATCGAAATACTGACGGCGACACGCGCTCGGGCAGATTTTTTCGAAGCTTCGACTCCCGAAGTGGACGCGCAGTTGGCGGCAAACTGGGTCAGCGGCGAATTTTTTGGTGCGTTGAATCGCAGTGGTCTGACTATCAGCGACAGCCCAGTCAGCGGCGAGGACCTCAATGAACTGCTTCGCTGCATCGCTGACGACACGATATCGGGCAAAACGGCCAAAGAGGTTTTCGAAGCGATGTGGGTCGGAGAAGGTAGTGCTGGTGACATCATCGAAGCTCGCGGTCTGCAGCAAATTAGCAACGTTGCGGCACTGGAAAAGATCGTCAAACAGATCGTCGCCGATAATCCGCAGCAGGCGGAGCAATACCGCGGCGGTAAGCAGAAATTGCTGGGCTACTTCGTGGGGCGGGTCATGCAGGCGACCGGCGGAAAGGCCAACCCGGCTCAAGTCAATAAACTGTTGCGTGCCAAACTGGATGCCGGTGAAAACTGACCGGCTGCGATGCTTTACCCTACAACATCATGGAATCCGCGGCAGTCGGGTCGCATACCCCAGATTCCTGACTTGGTTCACGATGGGCGGAGGCGGCTGCCCCGACGCTGCATTAGCAGCCTGCCTCCAACTTAACATCATCTGAGCAGCACCTCGCGACTGCCCCAGTCCGTTTCGCGCAGTCTCTTGTGTAAATATAAATATTTCTTTATATTTACAGACATGGAGCTGGAACTAACCGTGCAACGTCTGCGCGCGATCGCGGAACCCACCCGCTTGCGTTTACTGGCCCTGCTGTTCGCCGGCGAGATCAGCGTGGGAGAATTGTCGAGCGTGCTTGGCCAGAGTCAGCCGCGCGTTTCCCGGCATTTGCGGCTGTTGGTGGAAGCCGGTTTGGTCAGCCGATTCCGTGACCGTCACTGGGTCTATTATCGGCTCGTCGCCGATACCGCTTTGCGCGAATTGCTGAATCGCGTGCTGGATCCAGTAACGGAACAGGACCCGACCCTCGTCGCTGATCGCAAGGCGATGCAAGTCGTAAAGGATCGTCGCGAGAGCAGTGCTTACACGGCTTTGGGACCCAGCCCGGCATTGTGGCCGACGGCCGACCACGCCCGGCCCAGCGAAGCGGCCCTGGCTGAAGCACTCGATGACGCTATCGATAGCCGCCCCATCGGTGACCTCCTCGATATCGGCAGCGGTGCCGGAACCTTGCTGAAGCTGTTGGGTCCTCGGGCCGTCAGCGCGGTCGGAGTTGACACAGCCAAGGAAATGCGTCTGCTGGCACGGGCGCGGCTGCAACGGGCCGGGCTCGCCGAATGCACGCTGCGCAATGCGGACATGCACGATCTGCCGTTCGTCGCTCACTCGTTTGACACCGTCGTGCTCGATGAAGTATTGGCACAGAGCAACCAGCCCGAGGCGGCGCTTCGCGAGGCCAGGCGGGTTTTGCGCCCCAGCGGTTGTCTGCTAATCATCGATCACATTTTGCCCGTTGTCGGGCAGACGGTAGAGCCTGCCGGATTACATGAAAACAAGCTCCACGCGCTGCTGCGGGAGCAGGACTTCAGCATCGTGCATCGCGGTTGGTTTCCCGGCCGTTCCCTAGACCGAGCACTGTTCGCAGCTGTGCCCAACGAGAGTCATCGCAGGACCGGCACCGATGATTGACTCAAACCTGCAGCCGGCAGTCGTTAACACGTGCCCGAAGAATTCCGTTGAGGTTTCATTCGAGTTTTTTCCGCCGAAAACTCCGAAAAGCGAAGAGGCACTGTGGCGCTCGGTCGAGCGGCTGGCACCATTGCGGCCGCGCTTCGTGTCGGTGACTTACGGCGCCGACGGTTCGACGCGAGACCGCACTCACCGTGTTATCCAAAGACTACTCGAGGAAACGACGCTGACCAGCGCGCCACATTTGACCTGCGTGGGCTCAACCCGCGAAGAGATTCAGGATATAGCCAAGCGATATCTGGACATGGGCGTCCGGCACATCGTTGCGCTACGCGGCGACCCGCCTCAGGCATCAGAGCGGTATGAACCGTACCCCGGTGGGTTCGATTACGCTGTCGACCTCGTGGCCGGCCTGAAGCAGGTTGCGGATTTTGACATTTCAGTCGCAGCGTATCCCGAGGTGCATCCCGATGCACCGAGTGCACAGTTCGACCTGGAATACTTAAAGCGGAAAATCGATGCTGGGGCCAGCCGGGCGATCACCCAGTTTTTTTTCGAAACGGATACGTTTCTGCGGTTCCGGGATCGTTGCGCTGACGTCGGCATCACTACTCCGCTCGTGCCCGGGATATTGCCGATTACCCGGTTTCCTCAATTACTGAACTTCGCAAAAACATGTGGTGCAACGGTGCCCGACTGGCTGCATCAGCGATTCGACGGGCTCGATGATGACCCCCAGACCCGCCAGATGATTGCGGCCAACCTAGCGATCGAACAGGTGCAGACACTGCGGGAGCATGGCGTCAACGAGTTTCACTTTTATACACTGAACCGGTCGGAGCTGACCTACGCGATTTGTTATTCGCTAGGACTTAGACCAGCAACGGCCGCAGCAACGCGGGAGCCGGCCCCATGACCGTTACTGCCACCCGCCAAGCCGTGCTTTGCGAACTGTTGGAACAGCGCATCGTCTTTCTGGACGGGGCGATGGGCACGATGGTGCAGAATCGCGATCTTGCCGAAGACGACTATCGCGGGACGCGCTTCGCAGGCTGGCCCCAAGAGGTGAAGGGTAATCATGATTTGCTGAACCTCACCCGCCCTGATGTGATTCGGGAGATTCACGATGAATTCCTGCGTGCCGGGGCCGATATCGTTGAGACCAATACCTTTACCGCGAATGCACCGTCGCTAGCTGACTACGGCATGGAATCGCTGGTGTCGGAAATCAATCAGGCGGGCGCGGCGATTGCCCGGCACGTTGCCGATGAGATCGCCGCCGAGACCGGTCAGCCTAAATTTGTGGCCGGCGTGCTTGGCCCAACCAACCGGACCGCTTCGCTATCACCGGACGTCAACGACCCGGGATTTCGCAATATCCACTTTGACCAACTTGTAACCACCTATAGGGATGCAGTTCGGGCGTTGGTGGCGGGCGGTGCTGATTTTCTGATGGTTGAAACCATCTTCGACACGCTAAACGCAAAGGCAGCCCTGTACGCGATTCAAGCCTGCATGGCGGAGGACGGTCTGGTGATTCCAGTGATGTTGTCAGGAACCATAACTGACGCATCTGGCCGAACGCTGTCTGGGCAGACGACCGAGGCGTTCTGGAACTCAATCCGCCACACTGACCCGTTTGTCATCGGGCTTAATTGTGCGCTCGGGGCTGAGGATCTGCGCCCCTATGTTGCCGAATTGGGCCGGATTGCAGCTACCTGCGTCAGCGTGCACCCGAATGCCGGGTTGCCGAATGAATTCGGTGGCTATGACGATACGCCGGAATCCATGGCTGAGGTTCTCAGTGATTTTGCTGCCGCTGGGATGCTGAACATGGTTGGCGGTTGTTGTGGCACGACGCCAGAGCACATTCGCGTCATCCGGCAGGCTGTGGAACGGCACCGCCCGCGTAAGGCCCCCAGTGTTCCGGTCATGCTCAGACTGAGCGGTCTCGAGCCAGTGACAGTCGGTCCCGATTCGCTGTTTGTGAACGTTGGCGAACGCACCAACGTGACCGGTTCGGCAAAATTTCGCCGACTGATCAGCGAAGAGGACTATCCAGCGACAATCTCGGTGGCCCGCCAGCAGGTCGATAACGGTGCACAGATCATCGATGTCAACATGGACGAAGGCATGCTCGACTCCGCGGCGGCGATGGAGCGATTTCTCAGCTTGATTGCTGCCGAGCCTGATATCGCGCGCGTGCCGATCATGATTGACTCTTCGCGCTGGGACGTCATCGAGGCCGGTTTGAAGTGCGTACAGGGCAAGGCCATTGTTAACTCGATCAGCCTCAAGGAAGGCGAAGAAAAATTCCTGGAACAGGCTCGCCAGGTTCGCCGGTATGGAGCGGCTGTCGTCGTCATGGCTTTTGATGAAGAGGGTCAGGCCGAAAGCGTCGAACGTCGGGTGCAAATATGCGAGCGTGCCTATCGACTATTGACCAAAGAAATCGGCTTTCCGCCGGAAGATATTATTTTTGATCCTAATATTTTCGCCGTGGCAACCGGAATCGAGGAACATAGTGGCTACGGTGTCTCATTCATCGAAGCAACCCGCGAAATAAAGAAGCGTTTGCCGCATGTGTTAGTCAGCGGTGGCGTCAGCAACGTGTCGTTTTCATTTCGTGGAAACAACCCTGTGCGTGAAGCGATGCATTCGGTGTTTCTCTATCACGCCATAGCAGCTGGCATGGACATGGGTATTGTCAATGCGGGGCAGCTGGCGGTGTATGACGATATTCCGGACGACCTGCGCAAAGCGGTTGAAGACGTGATCCTGAATCGCCGCGACGATTCCACGGAACGGCTGCTCCAAATCGCCACACGCTTCAAAGATGGCGGGCAAAAGACGTCAGCCCTGCAGGATGAGGAGTGGCGGAAATGGCCGGTGGAGCGGCGTTTAAGCCATGCCATGGTTCAGGGTAACGACGAATATGTTGTGGCAGACACCGAAGCAGCCCGGCTCGAAGCGGAACGGCCCCTGGATGTCATCGAAGGACCGCTGATGGACGGCATGAACGTGGTCGGTGACCTG
>JAYZJE010000183.1:0-5070 GCA_036164895.1 Pseudomonadota bacterium | reverse complement strand
GGTTCTACCTCTTCCGGATCATGCTCATCGTCAATGTCACCGACGATCTGTTCGAGAACGTCTTCGATCGTCAATAGTCCGGCGGTCCCGCCGTATTCGTCCACAACGATGGCGATGTGATTACGGCTAATACGAAATTCCTGGAGCAACGCATCAAGCCGCTTGCTTTCCGGAATGAAAGTCGCTGGGCGCAGCGATTGCTCTATATCCAACTGTTCGCCAGGAGATTCAACGAAGAAACGGAGCACGTCCTTAGCCAGCAAAATGCCCAGCACCTCGTCTCGGTCCTCACCTATCACCGGGAATCGTGAGTGCCCACAATCGATAATGGTCCGCAGCAGTTCAGCCATCGGCGCATCATGCTCGAGAACCACCATGTGCGATCTTGGCACCATGACATCCCGCACTTGCATTTGGGATACCTGGAGCACCCCCTGAAGCATCGCCAATTCGTTCTTATCCAACACCTCCCGCCAACGGCTGTGCCTGAGCAACTCCCGCAGGTCGTCTCTGCTAGCAGCCTCAGCTTTGAGCAATTTACGGAGGCGGCTGTACCAACTTGGCCTGGGGGATTCGGTCGATTCGCCTTGCATAAGAGTACCGTGGGCTTAAATCAGCAGCGGTGTTTGGAAATGACCGCGCCGGTCGCGTAAGGATCGGGTATTCCAAGTTTCCGGAGTATCGTGACTTCCAGATCCTCCATGGTACGCGAGTCTTCTTCTTCACCATGGCGATAGCCAAGTAAATGCAATGTGCCATGAATCACAAGATGGGCTAGGTGCGCACTGCGAGGTTTCTGCTGCTCGCCCGCCTCACGCTGCGCCAGTGGCAGGCAAATAACAATATCGCCAAGTTCCCCACCGGCCTCCACGGAGGAAAAATCCTGATTGGCGGCACCCGGAAACGCGAGTACGTTGGTGGGACGGTTTTGATGCCGAAATACGGAGTTCAAGTGCTGACTTTCAGCCTCGTCAACGATCCGGACGGTGACGCAACAGCCATCCAGATCGCCGCATTCACTAAACTCGCAGGCCGTATTAACCCACTGAGACACCGCTTGTACTTCCAGCGCCTCATCGGTGACATCAGCGCCCGACTGCAACCCCACTTTAACTTTGTTTGTCATACGAAAGGCGCACAAGCGGCATAACTTAATTAGCCTGGCCGGGTCATCCTGCAGCGACTGTTCGCCAGCATCCCCGGACTTAGGCCGAGCCGTCCGCTGCATCGAGTCGCTCATAGGCTTCCACGATTCGCTGGACGAGCGGATGGCGAATCACATCTCGAGCGGTAAAAAACGTAAATGCAACGCCTGGGACACGATCGAGTACGCGGATGACATGACGTAGCCCCGAAGTCTGATTTGGAGGTAGGTCCACTTGGGTAACATCTCCGGTCACGACTGCCCGTGATCCAAACCCCATCCGGGTCAAGAACATCTTCATCTGTTCGAGAGTGGTGTTCTGAGCCTCGTCAAGAATCACGAAACTTTCGTTCAGAGAACGTCCACGCATGAACGCCAGCGGAGCTATCTCGATTACACTCCGCTCTACCAGCCTAGCCACCCGATCAAACCCGAGCATCTCGTACAATGCGTCGTACATCGGTCGCAGATAAGGATCCACTTTCTGCGACATGTCGCCAGGCAGAAACCCCAGACGCTCGCCTGCCTCGACTGCAGGTCGCACGAGCACTATGCGCCGCACGTGTTCCTGCTCCAGCGCCTCGACGGCACTGGCCACCGCCAAGTAGGTCTTGCCGGTTCCGGCGGGACCGACCCCAAAACAAAGGTCCCGCTGCCGCAAATTAGTCAGATACTCGCGCTGATTGGGGCCCCTGGGGCGAATTTGCAGGCGCCGAGTCTTAACGATCTGGCTGTTTTGAGCGACCGCATCCGCACCTGATTCGTCGGCCACCGCTGATTCCTGCAGGCAGACGTGGACCTGCTGCGGGTCCAGTTCCTCATCGCCGGCCATTTCATAGAGTTCACGCAAAACTCTGGCGCCAGCCCGGGATGACTGTTGAGGCCCGATGATTTTGAAGTGGTTACCGCGATTGCTGATATGCACGCCCAGCCGCTGTTCGATTTGACGGAGGTGTTCGTCAAATTGCCCGCAGAGATTTGCCAGCAAGCGGTTATCGACTGGCTCCAGCACTAATTCTTGGGTTTCTGTAACTGCTTTCAAGTGATGTCGATACTACTCTTAGATACGTTCAATCAGGCGACCCAGCATCGAGCATTAATCGACCTCGCAGGGAATTGGGTAGCGCCTCGGTGATCAAGACATCCACAAACCGGCCTATCAGTTCCTGGCTGCCGTCAAAATTCACCCACCGGTTGTTTTCAGTCCGGCCGGCGAGTTGCCGTGGATTTTTCTTGGATGGGCGTTCGATCAGCACTCGCTGCAGCGAGCCTATCATGTTCTCGCTGATTGCTTTGGCCTGCACGGATAATCGATCCTGAAGCATGGCAAGGCGCTGGGATTTGCGTTCGATCGGCGTGTCGTCAGGCAATGTGGCTGCCGGAGTGCCGGGTCGAGGACTGTAAATGAAGCTGTAAGATTGATCAAAACCCACTTCGGCAACTAAATTCATCGTGGCGATAAAGTCGTTTTCCGTTTCGCCAGGAAACCCAACGATGATATCGGTGGACAGACTGATGTCGGGCCTGACCGCCCGCAAACGACGCATCTTCTGCTTGTACTCCAGCGAGGTGTACCCGCGTTTCATCAGCGCGAGAACACGGTCGGAACCGCTTTGCACCGGCAAATGCAAATGGTTGGCAAGCTTCGGCACCTGATCATAGGTCTGCACCAAACGATCATTGAACTCCAGCGGATGAGACGTCGTAAATCGAATTCTTTCAATTTCCTCGATCGCATTGACATAGTGAATAAGGGTAGCAAGATCTGCTGTTTGCCCATCGTGCATGCGCCCACGGTAACCGTTGACATTTTGCCCAAGTAACGTCACTTCTTTGACGCCCTGATCAGCCAGTTGCAGAATCTCAGCGACGACATCGTCGAACGGCCGGCTGATCTCCTCGCCGCGCGTGTACGGAACAACACAAAAGCTGCAATACTTGCTGCAACCTTCCATTATTGAAACAAAGGCGGTTGGACCAGCTACCCTGGGTTCAGGCAACTTGTCGAACTTCTCGATCTCAGGAAAACTAACGTCTACAACAGGCTTATCGCACTGATGAAATTCGTCGAGCATGTCCGGCAAACGATGCAGCGTCTGCGGCCCAAAAACCAGATCAACGAAGGGGGCACGCGCCGTGATCGCCGCCCCTTCCTGACTGGCGACACAACCACCAACACCAATGACGAGGTCTGGATTCAAGCGTTTCCACTGACGCCAACGGCCCAACAGCGAAAAAACCTTTTCCTGTGCCTTTTCCCTCACGGAACAAGTATTCAATAAAAGAACACTCGCTTCCTCGGGATGGTCAGTCGGCTCCATACCATGGCTCTCACGCAGCACATCCACCATTTTGCTGGTGTCGTACTCGTTCATCTGGCACCCAAAAGTTTTTATATATAACTTGCCTGGCATAACCAGGTAGCCTGTTACCCTCTCCCCATTATCATCGTCATTTCAGCCACAAATCAGCCTAGCGTATGAAGCCTAGACTTTCCAGTTTGACGAAGATACGGTGGGCAGCAAGTTCAGGATGAAGGCCAACGGTATCGATTCTGAGTTCCGGACTCTCGGGCTCTTCGTATGGATCGCTAATTCCGGTAAATCCCTTAATGATCCCCGCACGTGCTTTGGCATACAACCCTTTGCGGTCGCGTTCTTCACATACTGCCAGCGGTGTCGCCACATGAACTTCTAGAAATCCGCCGTTAAACTCCACCATTTCTCGCACCATTTGCCGGGTTGCCGCGTAAGGCGCGATTGGAGCGCAAATAGCGACGCCACCATTCTTGGTTATCTCGCTGGCGACAAAGCCAATGCGATGGATGTTAAGATTGCGGTGTTCTTTTGAGAATCCCAACTCGCTGGACAGATTTTTTCGGACAATATCTCCGTCCAACAGCGTCACACGTCGACCGCCGGTTTCCAGTAATTTTATTAACAGCGCATTGGCGATGGTCGACTTACCCGAACCCGAAAGGCCGGTAAAAAATACCGTGAACCCTTGCTTGTGACGCGGCGGATAGGACTTACGCAGTTCCTCAACAACTTTTGGATAGGAAAACCATTCCGGTATATCAAGGCCTTCCTGCAACCGTCGACGAAATTCGGTACCGGAAATGTTCAGGACCTTCTGATCAGGCGTGGTTTGATCAACCGGCACATACTGTGCCTTGTCCTCAATGTACACAACGTTTTGAAACGGCACCAAGCTGATATCTAGCTCTTTCTCGTGGGTTCTTACCAGCTCCTGGGCGTCGTACGGACCATAAAACGGCTCGCCTTTCGAATCCATGCCCGGCCCCGCGTGATCACGGCCAACAATGAAGTGGGTGCAACCGTAGTTCTTGCGAATAATTGCATGCCAAACGGCTTCGCGCGGACCTGCCATTCGCATCGCCAGATTCAAAAGGCTTAACGTGGTCGTTTGTTCGGGATATTGCTCGAGAATATGCTCATAGCATCGCACCCTCGTGTAGTAATCGACATCTCCTGGTTTGGTCATACCTACGACCGGATGAATCAGAAGGTTTGCTTCGTTTTCCCGGGAAGCACGAACGGTCAGCTCGTGATGGGCACGATGCATCGGATTACGCGTCTGAAAGGCAACCACCTTGCGCCAGCCGAGTTTGCGAAATCGACCGCGCAATTCAGCGGGCGAATCACGCAGCAATTTGAAGTCATAGTGCGTAGGCGCTTCAACTCCAATCAGACGTCCGCCGATATAGACTAGTCCTGCGTGCTCCATTAAATACCGAACTCCCGGATGTGCCAGGTCGTTGGTGCCGAATGCCTGCCGCGCCTCTGCAACTTTATCGGGAACCCATATATCCGATACCTGCAACGTAGCGATCAGAATGCCTTCGCGGTCCCGGAGTGCGATGAATTCACCCTGCTCGACTTTACTTGCAAATTTTTCGCTGACAT
>JAYZJE010000182.1:0-3179 GCA_036164895.1 Pseudomonadota bacterium | reverse complement strand
CGCATAGTCATCGCATCTTCAACCGTCCACGGCGTGGGTTCGATACCCAACAGACGCAGCCCCAACGGATGCTCGTGGGTCTGGTTCTCGATGTAAGCATTCAGCCCCTCCAAGAAGAACTCGATCGCGCCGCGTGCCTCGGGAGTCAGCAACGCGGCATGCTGCTTGCCGTGCCGGGGAATTCCGACGACGTGGTGCCGAATGTCCGAGCGCAGCCCAGGTGGACCAATCAGTTCAGCCAGACGCCCGCCAGACAAATGCTTTGTAAATTCGATTTGGAACAGGCGATCCTGTGCGGCGATGAACCCCTGCGCGCGCAGCGCATCGTCCATTGACTGCGCATAAATGTAAGGAACCCCGCTTTCATCGCGTATCACGGTAACCGGCCGATCGAGCACCACCAATTCGATGCGGCCGTCGGCCTGATAGTCGTTGACCCGTTGCAGGTATATCGTGGCAGTCGCAATCAATAGCAACAGCACCATCGCGAACCCAATCAAGATTTTCCGGAACATCCCTCGCTCCTTTTTTGACATTCAGCGCTGGCGAAAAAAGTGCACCGTCGGCGCCGACCGCTTACGCTTCCCGATGTCGCTTTTCCGGTCAATGGTTATGCTAGACAAGGGGCTCAGATAATAAGAATGTGTACCCGGCCGGGGCCATGCGCCCCCAGTATCGGCGGTACGCCCAGATCGGCCGTGCGGGACGGCCCAACGATCAGATTGATGCAACGGGGCAAAGCCCGGCCGGCATAGTCCCGGCGCAACTGCGTCCACAGCTGCTCAAAATTCTCCAACACCCGGTTCCGCCGCAACAGAACGATATGGTTGGCCGGAAGAAAATTCAGTTCCACCGGATGGTCGGACGATGACGCGACAACCACTGCCCCACAGTCCGCCACCGCCGCATAACAACCGGTTATGACCGTGTCGCCGTCGGCGCGTGGCGGCCCGTCGGAGTATTTCAGCGAAGCCACCGCTTGCCAGTCCAAGCCGCGAATTTGTGGATCCGGGCCGAGCACAACCCCGTCCGCAATATCCTGGTCTTCAAGATAGCGGGCCACAGCCGCAGGCACTTCGGCAAGCGTGGCGAGTTGATCCACCGTGGCGGCCTCGGCCTGTGCAAGTTCGATGAATTGCCCAAGCAGGTCGGCGGCAGCTGGCGGTACGGGCTCGATCCCGGTATCGTGGGCCGGGCGGATCTGCACAGCCACGTTGACTCGCGCATTGCGAATCTTCGCGAGGATTACATCCCGTGTGATCATCTGCGGTTGCCCGGACGGGATCGCGCCCGTCGCCACTGTTGCTGGAACGACTGGGCTGCCGGTGCAGGCAGATCGCGGTACCGCGTCCAAGCCGTGCCGGAACCCGGTAGGCGCGCAACCCAACCACCACTGGAAAGCGCGCACAACAATCGCGCAGCAATACCCAGCAAGCATCTATAAATGCCTGTCGACGCATTCAACCGGGCCCACCAACGCAAACCATAACGCGCAGCGCGGGGCGTCATATGGCGTTCAAATTCACGCTCGCGCCAGAAACGCAGCATTTTTGGTAATGGAATGCGGACCGGGCAGACTTCCTCGCAGCGCCCACAAAACGTTGATGCGTTCGGTAAATGGGCTGCTGCATCCAAGCCGGCCAGTCCCGGCGTCAGGACTGCACCCATAGGGCCTGAATACACGGATCCGTAGGCATGGCCACCCACCGCCGTATACACCGGGCAGTGGTTAATGCAAGCCGAACAGCGAATACAGCGCAGCATCTCCTGGAACTGCGTACCAAGCATGTCGCTGCGCCCGTTGTCGAGCAGTACGACGTGAAAATTCGACGGCCCGGAGGAATCTTCGGCGCGTCGAGGCCCATGTATCAGCGTCGTGTAATTGCTGAGCCGCTGGCCGATTGCGGACCGGGCCAGCAAGCGAAGCAGCAGACCAACATCCTCCAGTGTCGGCACGACTTTCTCGATACCGGTTACGACAACGTGAGTGTCGGGCAGACTCGCGGTTAGGTCCGCATTCCCTTCGTTCGTCACAATGACTACGCCACCGGTCTCGGCAACCAGAAAATTTGCGCCGGTGATCCCGACATCGGCCGACATGAATTTCTCACGCAGCACTGCACGAGCTTCGCCCAATATTTCGGCGGGTTCCCGAAGCGGTGCGTCCCGCTCAAGCTCGTGATGTCGATGAAAGGTTTCGGCCACCTGGCTCAATGTGACATGCAAGGACGGGGCGAGAATGTGGCTAGGACGTTCCCCGCGAAGCTGGATGATGTACTCGCCGAGATCCGTTTCGACAACCGTCATATCCCTAGACTGCAGGAACGCGTTCAGCTCAATCTCCTCGGTGACCATGGACTTGCTCTTGGTTACGTTGCTGGCGCCGGCGGACTCGCAGATGTCGGCGACAATCCCGCATGCCTCGGTAGCGTCAGCTGCCCAGTGAACGTGACCGCCAAACTGCTCAACCCTCTGCTCGAAAGCCTCGAGGTAAACGTCGAGTTCCGCGAGCGTCCGGTCTCGAATCGCGCTCGCGCGATCAAACATAGTTTCTGGGTCTTCAAGCTGATCAAATGCACCCTGCCGAATAACCGGCATGACGCGCTCCACGTCATGCAACGCTGCCCGCAGTGTTTCGTCCGTCAGTGCCTGGCCAGCCAACTGCCGGAATTGACGGCTAGTCGTCTGCATCGGTCTCTGCACCAGCCAAGCCCGCGAGCACCTCGGCCACGTGGTAGGCGACAATAGTTGATCCGTCGCGATGCAATTTACCGCCGATGGCTAACAAGCACCCAAGATCACCAGCCAGGACATAATCGGCTCCGGTACTGCGAATGTCGGCGATTTTCTTCTCGACAATCCGCTCGGAAATGTCCGGGTACTTGACGCAGAAAGTGCCGCCGAAGCCACAACAGACCTCCGGCTCGTTGAGCTCGGCAAGCTCCAATCCACCCACTGTCGCCAGCAAGGCGCGAGGCTGATCGCGCACCCGCATTTCGCGTAAACCGGCGCAACCGTCGTGATAGGTCACTTTTGCGAACAGCTCTGCCTGTACCTCCGTGACCCCGGCAATGTCATGCAGAAAGCTGGTCAGTTCATGGGTTCGGTCGGCGAGATCTTCGGCCTGCTCCCGACTCTTGCTGCCCAGTTCGAATAAGGCCGGGTAATGGATCCGCAGC
>JAYZJE010000181.1:0-11471 GCA_036164895.1 Pseudomonadota bacterium | reverse complement strand
TTTTTTTCGTCGCTCATTTTTATGTATCTATCGTTTCGCGCGTTAATTCAATCGCCTCAGTCCCCAGCAAGTCAGCGAGCTCGGTGGGGTGCTGCAGCGTGGCTAGCTCGTTGCGTCCACCGATCAGCCTGCTGTCTATGAATGGCCGGGGTACAGTGTTCTGACCACAACGTTCGTTCATCTCTCGCCCAAGATTCGGGGGCCGATGGTATCAATTTTGTCGAAATCAAGTTTCCGCTGTATCAACAGATTTCGCGCAGCTGCACGATGTGGGCACCAGGCGTTGCTATGCATCATGGCCCGGAGCATTGGCGGCGATTCGGGCCGGTCCTTACGAACCGGGTGCATTGTTTACCACCGGGAAGTTTTCCTGACGCCAGGCAGCGATGCCGCCTTTCAGGCTGAATACGTTTTCGATTCCCGATTTGCGCAGTGCCGCCGCCGCACGCGCGCTCTGTGTTCCACTGTCGCAGACCAGCAGTACCGCTTTTTTCTTTTTCAGTTTAGCGGCTGCTCCGGCTAGCAACTCGTCCGTGCTCATGCAACGTGAGTCAACGATGTGTGCGCTGTTAAAACTCGATTTTTCGCGCACGTCCACAACCACCGCACCTTGGTTGATCAACCGTACGGCATCACCTGTGGAAATGCTACTGAGGCCTTGGCTTCGCAGGCGCAATTCGTTGAAAATAACCGCTAGGGCCGTGGCAATCAGGGCGCTGGCCAGTAAGCCGTTATTCGATGCAAATTCGACCAGTTGATCCATTATTGCGTTCCTTCAGTGGGCGCGGATTATAACCCGGATGCGTAGATGCAAACCTTGGTGGCCTAGCACAGCGATATCGCTAAGGCGTGCGTTATAGCCTAAACTCGCCAGCCCATGGGCAAGATCTGCGCGACTTTTATTTTGGTGTTTCTCGTTGCATTAGTGGCCGGCGCGGAGGGCACGGACGCTGGAGATACCGAGGGCGAACTCGAGGCGATATGGCAACGAATCGAGTTGCTGCAATCGGAACTTGCTGACGCGGGAAAACGTCGCAGCGAAGCACAGGCCACTTTGCGACAAGCTGAACTTGCCGAACAGGCAGCGCGTTACGAGCTTGCAACATTGCGTGAAAAAAAATTGGAAGCCAGTTCCGATAAACTCGAACTGGAACGGCGATTGCGCGCGCAGGAGCTGAAATCAGACCGGCAACAGACAATTCTGGGTGAGCAGCTGCGACTCGCTTACGTCGAAGGTCATGATGAATGGCTGCGGTTGGTGCTCAGCCAACACGATCCGAGCAGCCTCGGTCGCCAAATAACCTACCACGGTTATTTCAACCGGTATCACAGCGAAATCATTGACGCTTTCCGCCAGCAGTTGCGCGAGTTTGCGGAGATTTTGACCGCCCTCGCAGCGGAGGTTGAAAAGCTTGCGGTTATTGAGCAGCAGCAGGCACAGCGACTCGCGGAACTTGCCGCTGCTCGGGAGCAACGAGCCACGCTGGTGGCATCGATTGATCGGAATATTGCGGCAGCGGGTTCGGAAATTTCTAACCTGAAGGAGCAGGAACAGGAACTGCAGAAACTGCTGAACAGGTTGGTGGGTCTCGCGGCTAGGTTTCCGTCAGGAAAAGGTAGACCGTTCAGCGCCCATCGCGGCTCGCTGGCCTGGCCTGCGGCCGGTCGGGTGGTTGGAAACTTCGGACAGTCGAAGGCCGATGGCCGGCTTCGATGGATGGGCGTGTTGCTGCAGGCGCTGGCTGGCACGGATGTACGGGCTATTTACAATGGGCGTGTGGTTTTTTCTGACTGGTTGCAAGGCATGGGCCTGCTGCTGATTGTCGAACATGGGGAAGGCTACCTTAGTCTCTATGGTCACAACCAAGATCTCCTGAAGGAAGTTGGTGACTGGGTGCTGCCTGGAGAGGTTATTGCGCACGTCGGTGACAGCGGTGGGCAGGCTTCGGCTGGGCTGTATTTTGAGATCCGTAAAGATGGTACTCCAGTCAACCCGCGGACCTGGGTCCGTTGATTCGCCGGGTTTACTAGATGGGCTACGCGCATCATTCTTTCGTTGAAATGATTATACGTAAGCGCCGCAGATTGGGTTGCCGTGTAACCCGTGTTGTCCCTGTGCTAATGTGCCAATTGAATAACGCGCCAAAGTGGAATCATTTGGAATAGAAAATATTCGCATCATCTTTGTTTTACCATTTCAATCGATAAAGATATGAATATGATCAAATACTCAAAATTAAAATTATAATAAATTAACAGTTCTATTTTTCTTTTTTTCACGTAATGCCATTTCCAAGAATTCTTAATTTTTGGGGAGAGCGTCCAATATGGCTTTCTTGGGTACTTCAATTGCTCAAAATATAATTCAGAATTTTCCGCGGTAAATATGGAGCTTGTGTAAGCAAATATAATGGCACTAGTGTATGGACTCAATCCTCCTCAGGAATTGAAGTTGTTGTATTAGTATATGGAGAAGCTAAATTTTAAGGATGCTTTACATCAAACAATTCGAGAGGAGACTCGTTTAATTTTTCAAGCAGGCAAAAAAAGATTTAGGAAAAATCAGATGGAACGCTTGCATTGGTGTGAGGGGAACTTTGCAATTCTATTTTACAATCAATTCACTGTTGTGAAACGCTCAGTCAGGATGGGGCGCTGAATGTCGTTGACCTTAAGAACCGTTCTGGTGCTGGGAATCGGCGTAGCGCTAGGATTAACACTCTCGCTCGGAACGGGTGTGGTCGCGGAGCGTAATACAGCCGATGATACTCTTCCCTGGGACGAAGCGCGGTTGCTGGCTGAGGTGTTGGAGCGCGTCAAGGAGGAATATGTCGAGCCCGTGGACGATGGCGCGCTGCTGAAAAGCGCGGTACGGGGTATGGTGACTGATCTAGACCCGCATTCTCAGTTTCTTGATATAAATGAGTACGAAGAGATTCGTATTAGCACCGTTGGCAATTACTCTGGGGTTGGCCTCGAAGTTCACATGGAAGACGGCATCGTTAGCGTGGTGGCGCCCATCGAAGGCACACCGGCTGAACGGGCAGGTATCAAGTCCGGCGATATCATCATGGCTATCGATGATGTTGCGGTGGATGAACGCAAGGTAAACGACACTATCGCCCGCATGCGCGGTAAAGTAGGTGCACCGGTGAAAATCACGATACACCGGGAATCCGAGCCGGAGCCGCTCCACTTCACCGTGATTCGCAGTCATGTGCAGGTCAAAAGCGTGCGCGCGGCGCTATTACAACCAGATTATGGTTATGTCCGGGTTACGCATTTCAGTGAAACCACCTACAGGGATCTCCTCAAAGCAGTTGCTCGGTTGAAGCGCTCCAGCCGCAGAGAACTCAAAGGCCTAATTCTTGATTTACGCAACAATCCCGGTGGTGTGCTGGATGCTGCAGTCGATATTTCGGATGCATTTCTGAATAGTGGTGTAATCGTTTTGGCGAACGGACGTGGTCGGAAAGCAACTTTCATTCATGAGGCTCGTAACGGTGACATACTGAATGGTGCTTATCTTGTCGTGTTGGTCAACGGCGGTTCTGCATCCGCAGCCGAGATCGTTGCTGGGGCGATGCAGGATCATGGTCGGGCAACCGTGGTCGGTAGCCAGACATTCGGCAAAGGCTCGGTGCAGACCGTTATACCGCTGTCGAACGGGCGCGCAATCAAGTTGACTACCTCGCGTTATTTCACACCGTCCGGAGATTCTATTCATGGGCGCGGCATCACGCCCGACATTCTGTTGGCCCCGGTGGAATCGGAAAATCTGACCGCCGGAGTACTGGAGCACCGTACCGACGAGGGTGCGGCGCTACTCCAGCACGATGCCGAGTTACGGGAAGCGCTGGATGTGCTGAAAGGCAAACTCATCATGCATAGCAAAACACCTTGATCGCTACGGCACCGTATCCTGAGTGATGTAAAGTTTGCTGCCTGTTTAGCGACTGGGCATATTTCATCGTGGTCGTCTGGGTTCGGCGGCGCGTACGCGGTGATAGCCAAGTCGTTGACAGATGGTTCATTGGAGCCGGAGACACTGATAAAGTCTCGAGCACACTATCAATGTCCGCACAATCAAAACAGAACCGCCGTGGATTCGCTGGCGGAGCTTGGTTGTTGTGCATTGCCCGCAGAGGCACCGCGCGGTGCAATATCAAGCTGCGGCAGCCTCATGAAGCACCGGCGCTAGGAATCGGCAAGCGCAGCCCGGATACGTTCCGCGTGATCTTCGAGAATCGCCGTGTCGGCCATGCGCCGGGCATGTCGCCTGAGATCGGTGTTGGCATAGCGCGGGATGATATGCATATGAATATGGAATACGGATTGCCCCGCGGCGGAACCGTTAAACTGGGTCACTACGATGCCATCTGGCTTGAATGCCGCGCGCACAGCCCGTGCCACCATCTGGGTTGACTGGAATAAAGCCCCGGCTATCGAAGGTTCCAAGTCAAACAGGTTTTCCGCGGGCGCCTTTGGCAATACCAGCGTATGTCCGTCGGATTGGGGCATAACATCGAGGAACGCTAGGCAGTTGTCGTTTTCGTAAACGTGAAAGGCATCCGCCTCGCCACGGAGAATTTGGGCGAATATATTGTTCTCGTCATATGCCATGGGGCTACCTCCTCTGGCTACGTTAAAGCGCGGCGGCTTTGCGCTGGGGAATTGCAATTGGTGGTGTGCGCTGTTGGTAGGATATTGACGTCGGTCGGACGAGACAAGTTTGGCGGTATCGAGGCAGAATGCAGATCCAGTGAAAGCTAAGTAGACACGGAGGCCCAGAACAATGAGCCAGGAGCGCGCTCGACCCGACGCCAACAATTGTTTTGTCTGCGGTCCGGATAACCCGATCGGACTGCATCTGACGTTCAGGATGGATGGAACCGTCTGCCGTTCCGAATTCACACCTGATCAGTGCCACGTTGGCTTCGATGGCATGACACACGGGGGAATACTTTACAGTGCACTTGACGACGCGATGGCCAACTGGCTGTTTTTGCAGGGGGCCCGCGGATACACCGCGCGGTGTGAGGTGCGCTATCTTGAACCGTTGGACATTGGTGTCGAAGTGTATTTGGAAGGACGCTTGGAACGTCGCAAAGCGCGGTTGGCAAAACTGGTGGCACGGGCCGTCAGGGCGCACGATGGCAAAACCGTTGCTCAAGCACAAGCTAGCTTTATGATTGAAAGTCCGGGGCAGTTGTTGTGAACATTCACCCCGCCGCGGCGTTGATAAACGCTAACTCATGCGCCCCACTGTTTCCGCGTGTCCACGTTACCGGTGTCCCCTAGGACCTTTATCAGGAGCTAGGTGGATGCGAAGAGCGGATTAGTGTCAGTGTAGCGCTGGAGCGATTGCCCGGCGCCTATACCAGGTTCAATTAGCAGCGATCCGCACGGATGTTTGGTTGCTGCTGTCAGTTACATGTGAGCTGGGCTGGTGTTGGCTGATAAGGATGGCACCGTCGCGCTCACGCCATACTCGGCAGCGGCGATTCGAATATCGAGATGTGATAGGTGCCGGTGCCATCGCGTAGGTGTTTGATCTTTTTATATTCGTCGCCTTCCCAGAACGCCTTTAGATTCTCTATCGTTGGAAACTCCGTCAGGATAACGATTGAGCCATCGAGCTTGTCACCTTGTATGTCTTCAGCGGCTGGGCCGCGAATTAGGTATTTGCCGTGGTTATCGCGTATGAGCTTTGCTGAAAGCTCGGCATATTCCTTCATGTTTTCGTTCATGTTGGTGATGTCGCAAATCGCGAGCATGTAGGCTGGCATGGTTTTATTCTCCTGTGCGTTGTGTTATTGCCGCAAAAGCCATCTCAAATGTTAGTCAGTTTTGGCGAGATCGGGAAACGGCAACGTAGTACAAAGCGTACGCTACCGCTGCCAAAACAAACAAGCCGACGATTCCGGTGACACGTAGTCCGTCCGGGACAGCAAACCAGTTGGATTTGCCGGCGGCGATTGGAATCGCGATCAAAATACCGAGTAGAGCTTCGCCGGTGATTAAGCCAGCGGCGAACAGCATTCCTGGACGGAACTTATCCGTCACCCCGCGTCGGGCGTTGACGCGGTCAGCGTAGTACGCAATTAGGCCACCGATGCAGATCGGTACGGATAATTCCAGCGGCAGATAAATGCCAACCGCAACGGCGAGCACCGGTGCTCGGAAGGATGCGCCGCGCGCTATTAGCACCTCGTCGATAATAATGATGCCGATGCCCACTGCCGCCCCAATCGTGACCATGCCCCACGGCAATTCGCCCGTAAACACACCATCGGCCACCGATTGCATCAACGTTGCCTGCGGCGCCAACAGGGGATTCGGGTGCTCATCGGTCGGCACGCCGATCCCATACGCAAGGAGCAGCAGGTTCAGGATCGGTGCCATGACCAGCACCGACGAAATTACGCCTAGCCCTTGCATTAACTGTTGCTTCCACGGTGTGGCGCCGAGGATAAATCCAGCTTTCAGATCCTGCATGTTGTCGCCGGCGATCGCGGCGGCACTGGCAACTACGGCGCCTATCATGATGGCGGCCGCGGGACCTATCGCTGCGCCGCCGGTCATCCACAACAGCAATAGCGAGGCGAACAGTATCGTCGCGATCGTAACGCCGGAAATTGGGTTGTTCGATGAACCGACGAGCCCGGCCATGTAGGCGGCCACCGATGAAAACAGAAAACCGGTGACAACCATGATCAACGTCATGACCAGCCCAACACCTATGCTCGCAACAATTGATTGGTACAGCACGAAAATCGGTATGACGAACACGGCAATGCCTGAAAGGACGAATTTCATCGGTGTGTCTGCTTCCGTATGTGGCACGAGATCGCCGGACTTGGCATGTTGCTGCAGCCCGCCGCGTATACCGGCCAACAGAGACCCGCGCATAGACACCAGTGCCCAGATTCCACCGACCAGCATCGCGCCGACCCCGAGAAAGCGGATCTTGGATGTCCAGATGCTGAACGCTAGATCTGCGGCGCCGGCGCCGGACTGATACTCGGCCCATAGGCCCACGTCGCTTGGCAATATCCAGCTGCTGTAGATCGGAATTGCAATTCCCCAAGAAATGACGCCGCCAAGAAAAATGAGCACGGCGATATTCAGCCCGACGATGTAACCAACGCTCAGCAAAGCTGGCGAAAGATTCGTGCCGATGTACGCCACTCCGCTGCCACCGATATAGGTTGCGGATAGCGCGCTGCTAGGCCACAGTCGCAGTCCGGTCTCGGCAAACTTAACTGCGGCGCCGGTAATGGCGGCCAGTGATAGCAGCTTGAGTCCTCGCCCGTCGCGTTCGCCGGCTTGCAACACGTGGGCGGTTGCTGTCCCTTCGGGAAACGCCAGCCCCTCTTCGACGATCAGCGAGCGTCTTAGCGGTATTGTGAACAACACGCCGAGCAACCCACCCAGTCCCGCGATCGCGCAGACCCACCAGTATTCGAATACATCCCAGTAGCCCATCAGTATAAGAGCCGGCAGCGTGAATACGACGCCTGCCGCTAGGGATTCGCCGGCGGATGCAGCCGTCTGCACGATGTTGTTCTCGAGAATGTTGGAATTGCGGAACAGGCGCAGTAGTCCCATTGAGATAACCGCGGCTGGTATGGACGCGGACACTGTCATACCGGCAAATAACCCGAGATAGGCGTTAGCACCTGCCAGCACCACCGCCAAAAGGATGCCCAACACTATGGCCTTGAAAGTGAGTTGCTGCGGTACCGGCTGGTCTGGCATTTCCTTGGCCCTCTAGGGTACGTTACCGATTAGGCGGTTTCCGTGTTATCGCTTTCATCGTCGCGTTTATCAGGCATCAGCACACGCGACATGATGATGCCGGCCTCGTAGAGCAGGTAGACCGGCACGGCCAGCAAGGTTTGCGATATCACATCCGGTGGTGTCAGCAACATGCCCATGACGAATGCACCGAGAAACACGTAGGGTCGCTTTGAGCCGAGATTTGCCGGTGTAGTTAGCCCCGCCCAGACTAGCATGACCGTCGCGATAGGGACTTCAAAGGCAATTCCGAAAGCAAAAAAAATGACCAGCACGAAATCAAGATAACTGGTGATATCCGTCATGACCGCTACGCCTTCCGGCGCTGCTGCAGTAAAAAAGGCAAACATAAGTGGAAAGACAACCGCGTAGGCAAACGCTAGCCCCAGATAGAACAGCATTACACTCGATATCAACAGCGGCACGCCGAAGCGCTTTTCCTTGCGATACAGCCCTGGCGCCACAAACGCCCAGATCTGATAAATCACAACTGGCATTGCGAGAAACAGTGCCACGCAGAGGGTCATCTTGAATGGCGTCAGAAATGGAGACGCGACCTGTGTCGCGATCATCGTTGAACCCTCTGGTAGTTTCTGCATCAGCGGCGTTGCGACCGTTGTGAACACGAAGTCGGAGAATGGCGCGAGGCAGACAAAAATAGCCAGCACGGCCAGACCGGCTTTAAGCAACCTGGACCGGAGTTCAATCAAGTGCGAAATCAGCGTGCCTTCGTCAAGCTGCTCTTCGGCCTTGTCAGAGTCATCGGCATCGTGAATGTCGCCAGTCTCGCTCATGGCTTGACGTGCGGGTCGGGTTCATCGGAGTCGCCTGGCCCAGGGGTTGGTGGGGGTTCGTCGCTGGAAGTGCTTTCGGCTGGTGTGGCGCCGGGACGCAATCCGGCCGAAGTCTGCCAGGCCGGCTTATCGGGTTTATTGCCAGGGCGTTTCGAATCGGTGCGTTGCGTTGAATCCAGCGGATTAAACGGCCGCCGCAGGTCTATGTCGAGTTCGTCGCGAATCTGCGATGTCAGCGATCTCGCCATCCGGCGCGCCTGTCCGGCCCAATTGCCCAGTTGCGCTGCAAGTCGGGGTAGCCGCTCGGGGCCAAGAATCACGAGACCCAAGCCGAAGAGAAAAATCAGCTCCCAGAACCCGATGTCGAACATGTCGCGTCAGGTGGACTGGTTACGGTCCGGCTGCGATTCCTCGTCGTGCATCTCGGAAAATTCCGCGTCCGGCTTGTTTAGCTCTTTACGCTGCTGTTCGTGATCGTCTTCGTCGGCATCACCCATCGCTTTGCGGAATCCTTTGATCGCGCCGCCAAGATCACCGCCGATACTGCGCACCTTCTTGGTGCCGAAGATCACGACGACGATCAAAAGGATAATAGCCAATTGCCAGAGACTTATTCCGCCCATTCCCATCACTCGCTCCAGGGTCGTTGCCCGATTGGCCGGGCATATAATCGGCCCATATTTATTGTTCAGACACGTATGATACGCCAAAAACCTGCTGCTGCCTGGTTTGGACCGCTCGATTTCAAGCCCGGGCTAGAGGTATGGCCCCCACTGGATCTTAATGTGAGTTGGTGTTTGCGGGTATATGCAGCCAGAACGTGACCGGCCCCTGGTTGGTCAGGTGGACGGCCATGTTGGCACCGAACCATCCGGCAGCAACATCTTGCCAGCGAACTTGAACCTGCTCTAACAGCTGGTCAAATAGCGTCCTACCATGTGCGGGATCGGCGGCCGACGAGAAACTCGGGCGATTGCCTTTTTGGGTGTCGGCAACCAGTGTGAATTGCGGCACCAACAGAACCCCGCCGCCGATCTGGGTTACGTCAAGGTTCATGCGTCCTGCGGAATCTTCGAACACCCGGTAACTTAGCAGGCGTTCTGCAAGTCTGGTGGCTTGGGCTGCGCCGTCATGGCGCTCGACACCGACTAGCACTAGCAAGCCCTGGTCGATGGATGCAATCGTTTCGTCGTCCACCGTGACGCTAGCCGACGAAACACGCTGCAGCAATCCAATCATAGTTCGACCTGCGGTGTTAGGTAACTTGCCTGCCAGCGTGGATATTGCACCAACGGTGGCGTGGCGGAAAGTTTTGGCACCGGATAAACACTCTGGCGTTACGCTTCCGCTAATGTGCTTTTTGCATTTACTCGCCACCTGTCGAGCAACTCGGCTAGTTGACCCACCCTCATGCAGCAAAGTCGTTGGCGAATCTGTGTTGGAGTTGAATCTATTGGATACTTGGGACAGCCGCCGAAAGCGTTGGTTGGCCTCTGCATTAGATCGTTTAAGGAATTTGTCGGCAATGGCTCCGACCTCTATCACAATTGGAAATGGTGGTGGCGCAGACTAAGATGGCGCGGTCTTGGTTGCCCGGAGTTGGTGGTGAAACGAAGAACATTGATTGCAGGGGCAGGCGCCAGCGCATTGGCGCTAGCCGCCTGCGCGAGGGAGCAGGCGAGCGTCAGCACCGGCCCGTCCGATCAACATTTCGAGTGGAAAATGGTGACGACCTGGCCGCCGAATTTCCCGGGGTTCGGCTCTGGCGTGAATCAACTGGTAAAAAATATCGAGACCGCATCGGCCGGACGCCTGCGCATCAAGATCTACGCGGCCTCCGAACTGGTGCCGGCATTCGAAGTGTTCGATGCGGTATCCCGTGGCACAGCCGAAATTGGGCATGGCGCTGCCTATTACTGGAAAAACAAAACACCGGCCAGCCAGTTTTTTACGGCAATTCCGTTCGGCATGAACGTGATGGAAATGAACGGCTGGATGTATTATGGGGGTGGACTTGATCTGTACCGTGAGCTGTACGCCCGTCCGCAGTTTAATCTCGTGCCGTTTCCGGCCGGTAACACAGGCGTGCAGATGGGCGGCTGGTTCAACAAACCAATCAACAGTCTAGCGGACTTGCAGGGCCTGAAAATGCGTATCCCCGGAATCGGCGGCGAGGTGCTTAAACGGGCCGGTGGAACACCGGTAACCTTGCCGGCTTCGGAAATCTTTACGGCGCTGCAGACCGGCAGCATTGACGCGGCGGAATGGGTTGGCCCATACAACGACATGGCTCTGGGGCTGCAGGATGCAGCCCGGTATTACTACTATCCCGGTTGGCAAGAGCCAGGTCCTCTGCTGGAATGTATCGTCAACCAGGACGCGTGGGCGGGTCTCCCGCCGGACCTGCGCGCGATAGTGGAATTGGCCTGCGGCACGCTGAACGATCAGATGATGGCGGAGTTTTTTGCCCGCAACGCCGACTCGCTAGCCCGGTTGGAGCAAAACGCAGACGTTGAAATCCGTCCGTTTCCTAATGACGTTTTACACGAACTGCGCCGCTACACTGGTGAGGTATTGGCCGATATGGTGGCGAAAAATCCCGACGTAGCGAAAGTCTACGAGTCTTTTGCGGCCTACCGTGCGCGCGCGGCGCGCTGGAGCGCTATCTCCGAGCATGCGTATCTAAACACCCGGAATCTTTAACGCGAATTCATATGCGGGCGCCAACGCAACAGCGCAGCTTTGGCATCGCCGATCGACCGCGCTGGTCGTTGGTGGTTGTCGCGCTCGTTATTGCGTCCTTAACCAGTTGCAACCAACGTGATCAGTTGCCCGCTGAGTCGACCACGGCGTCGAACGTCAAAGTGTTTCGTTATT
>JAYZJE010000180.1:0-3791 GCA_036164895.1 Pseudomonadota bacterium | reverse complement strand
GCGCACGAGGATGCGGTACACTCGCGGGTCTGTCGATAACAGGAAACATTCGTGACAGAAACCACCCCAGCAGGGGCTGCGTCTGAGCAGACGCCCGATGACCACTGTGGCATATTCACGGTGCCGGGGCCTCTGGGGATTCAGTCGGCATGGCGAGACATCACCTTCGAGCCGGTCCGGAACCGAATCTGGACCGTAAGCGAGGGCATATATCGGACAATTTTCCTCGAGGGTGATACCGGCGTAATCGCTTTTGACAGTTTTTCGACGCCGGGTGGTGCGCGCGCCTATCAGGGCGCGATCCAGCGTGTATTCCCGCACAAACCAGTTCACACGGTCATCTATTCTCACGATCACCTTGACCATACCGGCTACGCTGCGGACCTAGCGCCGGAAGCCGACATCATCGCGCACGATTTGTGTGACCGGGTTATCCGCGCAAGAGAATCCGACGGCCAATTACCGGCAACCGAAGTCTGGAGTGGCGAACGCAAGGAATACGAAATCGACGGGTTGCGTTTCGAGTTGTTATATCCAGGCCCGACTCACGGTGACGGGAATGTTGCGGCCTATTTTCCGGACAGCAAAGTGCTGTTTATGGTGGACACGGTGATTCCGGGTGTAGGCTACACTTTCTTTCCAGACTGGCATCTGACTCCTTATGTTCCAACGATGCGCCGGTTCGAGAGTTTGAATTGGGATGTGTTCGTTCCGGGGCATTTTTGGGTTACCGACCGTGCAGGCTTTGTCGCGAGCCTTGATTATTATGACCAAATGGCGGAGTTGGCACAGCAGGCCATCGTTGATGGCCTCGATCCAAACGACTACGCAGCCGTAATTCGTTACAGCGACGAAAAACTCAAACCGAAGTACGGCGGGTTTTTCCGCTATGACGAATATTTTGCGATGAACCTGATGCGTTACATGCTCCACTATTTGACTGGCGGTTGGGGGATCGAGGGCAACATGCAGGCAATAACGACCCCGTTCTGAAGTGGCATCAGCAATGAGCGAGCATCAGGGTATTTTTACACGCGACGACATGCAGGCTTATCTGGCTGCAGAGCCGGAAATGAAGACGGAACAGTTGTCGGACCGGCTTTGGACCGTCAGTGACGGTCACGGTCGGTCGATTTTCGTCGAAGGTAATCATGGTGTCATTGCGTTTGATACTTTCGGAACGCCAGGCCGAGCGCGTGCATATCGAAGCGCGGTCGAACAGGCCGTGCCCGGTAAGTCCGTGGGCACAGTCATCTACACCCACGACCATCTAGACCATACCGGGTTTGCCGCCGACTTTGCCCCGGACGCGACGATCGTTGCGGACGAGATGACCGCCAAGGTCATCAAATTGCGCGAAGCCGACGGCCAGTTGCCCGTGACACAAACGTTGTCTGGCCACGAAAATCGGGTGATGCTTGACGGCGTTGAATTTCTGTTGCTCAATCCGGGCCCGACGCACGGAACCGGCAATTTGTCGGCCTATTTTGCGGACGAGCGCCTGCTGTTTTCCTGCGATACGATTTTACCGAATGTTCGTTACGGCCTGATGCCGGATTACCATCTGGCCAACTTTGTCCGTTACATGCGTGGTTTTCTTGAACTGGATTTTGCCCGTTTCGTGCCGGGTCGGTATGAAGTGACGGACCGGGATCGGTTCAGCGAAGGTTGCGACTATATTGAGGCCATGGCAGTGGCTTGCCAACAAGCCTTCATCGAAATGGTGCCGATCTGGGTACATGACGCCATGGGCGGCTACGTTAAAGGCGCGCTGGGTGATCGGTTTGGTAGCCTGGATGGCTTTGACGAGCACGCGGGTTTAACGGCAATCCGCGTCGTGCACCATTATCTTATGGGTGGCTGGGGTCTCGAAGACACGCCGACTCCCGGGATACTGCTGGCGGATCAGGTGGGTTAACGATAGGGACCTTTCTGGGGGCCGTGCAGAGTGCATTATAAACCCTACAACTACATAAATAGGTGCATGCATGAGTAAAGAAAAACTAAAGGTTGTGTGCGTCTTATATGATGATCCTGTAGATGGATACCCACCAGAATATGCCCGACCCGGTATCCCCGGGTTTGCTAATTATCCTGATGGGCAAACAATGCCATCACCAAACGCGATAGATTTTAACCCTGGGGATCTTCTTGGCTGTGTTTCTGGTGAGCTTGGTCTGCGAAAGTTCGTAGAAGACCGCGGCCATACATTTGTTGTCACATCAGATAAAGATGGTTCAGATTCTGTGTTCGAGAAAGAACTTATTGATGCCGATGTTGTTATTTCGCAGCCGTTTTGGCCGGCTTACATAACTGCAGAAAGAGTTGCCAAATCGCCAAAGTTAAGAATGGCCATTACAGCAGGTATCGGTTCGGACCATGTGGATTTGCAAGCAGCAATTGATAACAATATTACTGTAACTGAGGTTACTTATTGTAACAGTATCAGTGTGTCCGAGCATGTTGTAATGATGATCTTGAGTCTCGTTCGCAATTATATTCCATCATACAACTGGGTTATCAAAGGTGGGTGGAATATTGCTGATTGTGTATCTAGATCTTATGATGTTGAAGGAATGCATGTAGGTACTGTTGCGGCAGGTCGAATTGGTTTGGCAGTGCTAAGACGCATGAAACCTTTCGATGTGCATCTACATTATTTCGATCGACACAGACTTCCGGCGGAAGTGGAAAGAGAGCTTAACGTCACTGTTCATGATAGCGTTGAGTCGATGGTTGAGGTCTGTGACGTTGTTACGATTAATTGCCCGCTTCATCCTGAGACGGAACATCTTTTTGATGAAGAGATGATTAGTAAGATGAACCGTGGAGCTTATCTTGTTAATACGGCTCGTGGAAAAATTTGCGACCGTAATGTAATTGCAAAAGCACTTGAGACTGGTCAATTGGCTGGTTATGCAGGGGATGTTTGGTTTCCGCAGCCGGCACCAAAAGACCATCCATGGAGAACAATGCCAAACCATGGAATGACACCACACACATCTGGAACTTCACTTGCAGCTCAAGCCCGATATGCAGCAGGCGTAAGGGAAATTTTAGAATGCTGGTTTGATGATAAACCGATACGAGATGAATATCTGATCGTAGAAGGCGGAAGGCTTGCAGGAGCTGGAGCGCATTCTTATAGCGAGGGTGATGCAACCGGTGGATCTGAGGAAGCTGCTAAATTTAAGGCAGGTAAATAATAAATACGGTCGGAGATACTACGTATCCTGTAGCCGGCTAATGGAATGACTTATGTGGAGATTGCAGCCCTGGGCTAGAGCGGTTCCTATACTCGCTCAGAAGTGATCCCCGAATTTCGGACAGTGTTGTTTGGAGGGCCGCTGGGAAACAATTACTCCGGCTGTAAGGCTTTGGTCGGCATCGGTGTTCTACCGGGTTTCGACCGTTACGACACGCTCACGGTTGGCGTCGCACATGACTTCGAAGACAGCCGGCGGCGAATGGTGCGAATCCTGAATGATGATACCTTCGCTAAACAAGGCGTCCTGCAGCGCCGCCGATACTGTGAGCAGCGGCCCGCCACCGCCTTCGCCGCAGCCTTTGGCGCCGTTGAACGTAAACGGCGACGGCGTTTCGATATGCCCATATTTGACGTCCGGAATATTTAACGCGGTGATCGGCACGTAGTCGCTGAACGTTGAAGTCAGTAAGTTACCGATCTCGTCATACTGAAAGGTTTCCATTATCGCTGCACCAATGCCATGTCCGAAGGCACCGTGGGTCTGGCCAGCGACGATTTGTGGGTTGATGGCTTTGCCGCAATC
>JAYZJE010000179.1:0-4358 GCA_036164895.1 Pseudomonadota bacterium | reverse complement strand
TCAGTCGAGTGTAGGTCAGCAACGGATCGAAAAATGGCTGCACCAGTTCCGGCGGATCTGCCACCTTCGCCGCCTCGATGATGCAGGCCTCCTGACTGGGCATACACTGATCCTCGGGAAACACCGGTGACGTGATGCCCATATCGCCGAGTGCCGCCGCGGCGTTTTGATGCCGCAGCGTCGGTGCGTTGGCCTTCCAACCGAAACGCCAGATGGCCGATTTTTTCTGATCGGCGGCCCAGACGACATTGATTCGTCCAGAAATACCATCCCCGTCAACATCATCCGGGTCCATGAGGCCTCGCAGTGTCGCTTCTGGCACCGATTCGAGCAGCCCAAGCCCAATGACCGGGCTCGCCACCCGCGCCGAGGTCAGTACACCCACCGGCAATTCACCGTAAGCGAGCTCGATAAACTGCAGGCTTGGACTCAGCAATGCATAACCGGTGCCGTCTGCATACTCGCCCGATTGCTCTGCGTAACTTATTAGTGCGCGGCCCTCGGCCGGAACCCTATTCACACCGCGGTCCTGCAGCTGATCGCCATAACCGGGCACGGCCAGCGATTCGCCGTGTTCACCGGCGCCGGCAATGCTGATTCGCACCAACATCGAACCCATCGGTCCGTCCGACGATTCAGGCGGCCGTCCGCGTCCATTACCGAGGTGACAGTCGGAGCAGGATTCGCTATTAAACAGCGGACCAAGCCCGTCGGTGGTGAGTTGCGAGCCGGGTGCGGGTTCCCACACCGTGTCGAACAATTGCTGACCAAAGGTAAAACGCGCCACGTTCATTCCGCCCGCGTTTGGCGCGATGGATCGAAACGCCCGTTCACCGCTGATTGCAAGGCTGGTGTCGCCGCCGAGTGCGGAACTGACCGGGTGTGAAAGCAGTTCGTCCCGCAGATCGGGGGTACTTGCTATGTTTTCAACAGCACCAGCGGTTTGGTGCGACCATGCAAGCGCTATTGCTAAAACCGCTGATGCAACTGAAACCGGCCGACACATGCAATGTTGGCGCGCTTTAGTCATCAGAAACGACCGATGCATATTAAAGTACTTCAGTTCAGGTGCGGGCCGCGGTGACAACTCGTGCAGCGCGCACCTGGCGGGTTTTCCATGATTTCTACGTTATTACCGTCAGGATCTTTGATGAAACCCATATACGGTGCACCAGGACCTGGGCGGCGCGGTTCGCCGCGCCACGTGTGCCCCGCTGCAATGGTTTTTTCGTACAGGTCATCAACATTTTCAACAAACAAGCCGATATGGCCAAATCCTATCGAGGCCGCTCCCTTTGCATTCGGCATCGGTTGCATCAGTTCAACGATCGGCTCGCCATCACCCGTCCAAATAAACGCGGCATTGTAAGGGTATAAATTCTGGTAACGGATCACCCTAAACCCAAGCATATTGGTATAGAAGTCGACCGACTTTTCCAGGTCCGACACAACCAAACCGACGTGGAATAACCGCATGCGGCCCTTTTCTATCGGCCACTCTGGGTAAGAAATCGGCGGCGTGCGGGCCGGTGCTGCGGCTGCGTCGCCGCGGGCCTCCTGGGCTACGGCTGTGCCAATGGCGGGAACAAGGTCGAAACCAAGTTCGGGCCAGTTGACGACGATCAGCTCGATTACCAGCCAGATCGCCGCAACAAATGTTAGGAACACGATGGGATAGCGCCTTGTTTTCGGTTTCATGCCAGAACTCCTGAATCTCAGTGTCGGTGGTTATCTCAAGCAAGCATGGCCAATGCCGGTTGCAGACCAATCGTATAGCGATTTTGTTCCGCGACACACCCTACCAAGGGATTGCTGCAGTGTTGTCCGAACTGTGAACGCACCCAGCAGGGACACGGCCCGTGCGGGTCGTTGCGGATACGATTCAATTGGCCGGAATACAAAAACAACGTTTCGGCCGCGGCGGCGCGGCCTCGGGGAACGGAACCTGGTATCGTAAAGCAGCGACACCTCAAGACCAATAACAGTCAACAAGACGGGGCAGGGCTTATGAAAACGTCTGTCGATTGCAGCCTGAGCTGGAGGCTGGCCGTATCCTCATTCGCTCTATGCATGGGCTTGCTGGCCTGCGCGCGGCAATCCGATCAGCCACCGAATCAAGCGATCGAAAAAATCGCCGACGGAGTCTATACCTTCCGGTTCGAAAATCAGCGCAGCTTGTTCCTGGTCGCAGACCAAGGCGTGATCGTGACCGACCCGCTCAACACGGTCGCAGCGGCAGCCTACCGGGATGCGATCGCTGAAATCACGGCCCAACCCGTCAAATACGTCGTGTATTCGCACTACCACTGGGACCGCGTCTCAGGCGCGCAGATATTCAAAGACGCGGGCGCCGAAATCGTTGCACAGGAACGTTGTGCTGACCGGTTTCGCGTAAACCCGAACCCCAATGTTGTCATGCCGGACATCACTTTCTCTGAGGAATACTCCGTCACTGTTGGAAACCAATCGTTAGACCTGTTTTATTTCGGCCCCAGCCACGGCGATTGCCTGACCGTGTTTGTCACCAGCCCGGCGAATTTGCTGCAGGTCGTCGAACTGATCAATCCACCGCGGGCGTCATTTCCGAGAAACCCTCTGGTGTCTTACATCAAGCCACACAATCTGCGACAGTTCTTCCGGGATCTCGAATTTCTGGTGAACGAACGCGGAATAGAAACCGTTATTGCCAGTTCTGCGATAGCAGTCGACGACGGCCAGGGCGGGCAGCATCTGTCTGTAGCTACTGGTCCTGTCACCATCATTCACGACCAAGCGATGTTCTGGGAGGCGATATACAACGCGGTGGAGATTGCTAGGGCCGAGGGCAACGTCGGTATTGACAGTTTTGTCAAGCTCAAGACGATCGATTTAGAGCCGTTCAAACCATACGACGGCTACTCGAAGGAAGACCTGCCAATCATTATGCGTCGCTTTGTCGGCTTTTACGATATGGGCCGATAAACGCACGCCAGAGCTGGCATTCAGGCGGCTTTTTATAACATCCCTCGAGACAAAAGGTTTGAGCAAACAATGAACACAGAGATTCCTAAAACAGTCCGCCGCACGCTGGCCATGCCGTTGTTGTTGACGATAGCGCTCACCGCAATGGGCCAGGAGCCCAATGTTATAGCGATGGCCGACGAACAGCTGATGGGGCCGTTCAAGCTATGGGAGGTCGAGAAAATCACCGATGATGTCTACAGCTTTCGGTACTCGTTCTACCGCAACATTTTCATCGTTACAGATAAAGGCGTCATTGCGACCGACCCGCTAAGTGTCGAAGCCGGGCAAATCTTGTCCGATGAAATCGCTAAAATCACTGATCAACCGGTCAAGTATGTCGCCTATACCCATTCGCACTGGGATCACGTTTCCGGGGGTCAACCGTTCAAGGATCAGGGCGCGCAGTTCGTCGCCCACGAACGCTGCGCAGAAAATTTCATCGAGAACCCTAACCCGAACGTCGTCACTCCGGATATCACGTACACAGACCAATACGAAATCAAGCTCGGAGACAAGGCGTTAGAGATGTTCTATTTTGGGCCTTCACATGACAACTGCTTGGTCGGCATGGTAATCAAGCCGGATAATATTCTGTTCTTTGCAGATGTTGCCAACCCACCGAATGGCTGGCAGATGTTCTATAACCCGGCTGTCTCCGAAGACCGGGTCTGGAACATGGTCAGATTTTTCGATGGGTACTTGGGTGTTATTGACCGATACGGGATCGAAACAGTCATCGGCGGTCACATGACCGGTGGCTTAGATCCAAAGACCGGCCGGCCGACCATCGTCCGCGGCACCATGGGACCGGCGACCGTCGTGGCCGAGCGGCGCGCATTTTGGAACAGCGTCATTGAAACCATCAAGGTCGAAATTTCTGCTGGCACACCGCCGGAAGAAATACCGGATAAGCTGGTTAGTGAAGGCATATTCGCAGACCAAATTGCTGGGTATGATGCAGACAAAATGCGGATTTTTGCGCAGCGGATTACAACCTATGTGCAGACTGGCGAATAAGGTTTGCGGCCGAGCCAAATCAAGCATAACTGGAAACTGGAATCGATTACCATGAAAAACTCGAAGTCACGATGACAGGATCAAACGCAGCGGAAAATTGCAAGAGCCCTAAATTTTTTGACCAGTGATAACTAGATCATTAGGATTTTTTAAAGTGAAACAAAAACATCTCATCGCGGCCTTAGTCTTCTGTAACTTTTGCCTATTTGCTGCTGCGCCTGTAGCAATGGCCAACTCCGAGTCAGCGAGCACAGAACAGATTTCCGTGGGCGACGATCTGTATGATGATTTTTGCGAGCGCTGCCACGAAGATCCAAGTATTGGCTTGGCTGATTTTG
>JAYZJE010000178.1:0-3348 GCA_036164895.1 Pseudomonadota bacterium | reverse complement strand
AGTATTGACAAGAAGTAAATAATCAATACACGTTTCATATTTGCGACCCTCCGGCTTCGAATTCAGTCCAGTTTTGGAAAATTATTTTTCCAACAACGCCAACGATAACTCGGGCCAAAAGGTGATAAGCATAACCGCAACCAGCAGTATGAGCAGGAACGGTAAAACCGCCAGATATACTCTCACAATGGGTTGGTTAAAACGATAGCTCGCAATGAACAGGTTCAAACCAATCGGCGGAGTCAAATAGCCAAGCTGCATGGTGGCAAGAAAAACGATCCCCAGATGCACTGGATGCACACCAAATTCTGCTGCAACCGGCAATATCAGAGGCACTACCAAAACCAAGGCAGAAAAGATGTCCAATATTGCACCCAGTGCAAGCAGGAACAATACCAGCAAGAATAGAAAGCTTGTTCGATTGGAAACCAGCTCACCGACTAGGCTGATCAGCCGCTGCGGTACCTCTGCATCAATCATGTAATTGGTTGATGCCAGTGACGCGCCTAAGATGAGCAGGATACCTCCCACCAGTACCATCGATTCACGCATAATTCCCGGCAACCGTGACCAAGTTATCTCACGCCGAAACGCCACTTCAACCACAACGACGTAAATAGCCGTGACCGCCGCCGCCTCCGAGACCGCGAGGAAGCCGGAGTAGATGCCACCGAGCACGACCGCTGGCAAGGGCAATTCCCACGCGGACTCGCTGAGAGCCCGCCCGACCTCGGGCCAGGAAAAGTCGCTCAACGGCACTCGTTTTCGGCGGTTGACCCAAAGACAATAGGCCGACATTGTCACCATCATCAGCAACCCCGGCAGAACCCCGGCAATAAACAGAGCGTCGATGGACACCCCCGCGACGACCCCGTAGAGAATTAACGGTAATGATGGTGCAAACAGCAGGCCTAGGCTGCCGCCCGCTGTAACGAGCCCAAGATTGAATCTGTCGTTGTAACCGGCTTGCGCCAGAGCCGGGTACAACAGCGCCCCAAGCGCAATGATCGTGACCCCGGACGCGCCGGTAAAGGCAGTAAACAACGCGCATGTAGCAATAGCGACGATCGCAAGTCCGCCTGGCAGCCATCCCAACATGGCGTTAGTAACCCGAACTAAACGACTAGGTGCGTCACTCTCGCTGAGAATGTAACCGGCAAACGTGAACAATGGGATCGCTAACAAAATTGGCATTTCAGCAATGCCGAATATTTCGATGGCAACGGCGGATAAAGGTATATCGCTGCGCAAATAGCCAAGCATCGCGCCACTGGCGATAATCGTGAATAAAGGTGCACCGAACAGTGCTAAAAGCAACAGAATCAGGCTGCCCCAGATCACGGCATCTGCTCCCGCTGAATGATTGCTTTGATTCGCGTCAACGACCAGACGATATACCGGTAGCCGATCAAGCCGAACGCGGCCGGCAGAACCGCCTCAAACGGCCAGGCTGGCAGATTACCAAGCAAAACTGCCTCGTCATCAAACTCGAAAGCCACGAATTCGTAGGAGTACCAGCACAGCGCGAACGACACGCCAGCAGTGAACAGATCCACGATCAACGCCGACCACAGCCGTGCTGTCGGCGGCAGAAACCGGGACAAGATATCGATGCTGATGTGCCGGTATTCCCGACTGGCGGCTACGGCACCAATCATGGCTATCCACAGCACCATCAGCCGCAGCGCCTCATCCACCCAAGAAAGGCCAGCACCACCAAAGTTTCGCAGCACAATCTGCAGACCGGCGAGCAGGATCATCCCGGACAAGACACCGACCAGAATGGAATTCTCCAGCCAGCATCCGAGACGCTCAGCCTATCCAAGCATCCTTGGCCTACTGCTTGTCTCGTTCACCTGCCCGCGGCGACTTCCGATGTGGACAGAATTTCTGTGTGCACGCGGAACTGATCTAGCATCTCCAACAACTGTGGCAACAGTTCCCGCGTAAAGTCGCCCTCCCCCCAGAATGCGACGTTTGTTGGCATTACTTGGTTGCTCCATTCAACAACAGATTCTGCCTCTGCTTGAACAAACTGCAGGCCATTCGATTGCAGCGCGGATTTCGCCGCTTCATTATCTGTCCGGCTGGTCTGGTCCAACTTTTCGTATGTTACGGTCATAACTTCACGGAAGACCTGCTGATCGGGTTCGCTTAATTGATCGAAGGCACGTTTATCGACGGCCATCACTCCCAGACTATAAGCAATTGGTATATCCGTCACGTAATTGACTTTGGTATACCACTGCAGCAGCAGTGCACCTACCGGCGGTGTTGCGACGATATCGACCAGACCAGTCTGCAACCCGGTTAGAACGTCCGATATCGGCAGCACGACGGGAGACAGGTTCATCGCCTCCATAGCCAGGTAGCTGGGCCGGTCACCTTCCGGAACCCAGATTTTTTTCCCGCGCAGGTCATCCAAACGCACGGCGGGTTCAGAACTCATCAGCAACGCAAATCCACCGCCGGCGAAGCCAAAGCTGACGAGGCCCGCCTGCTCCAGCCCGTCCATCAATACCCGATCGAAGCGCTCACGGACATAGTCGACCTCTGCCTGAGAGCGAAATATCAATGGCAGCCCATAAAGCGCAATATCCGGGTAACGTTCGATTAGACTACTGGCGGCGAACGCCCCTCCCTGCAGTTGGCCGATTCGAATCTTGCGCAGGACTTTCTTGTCGTTGCCCATAACCCCACCGCCGTAATATTTCACGATAATGCGGCCATCGGTACGTTTCTTTATCACTGCCGCACCTGAGCGCATCTCGCGCATCCAGTGGGATCCTTCCGGTGCAATAGTAGCGATCTTTACGACTGCCGCCATGACCGAGGCAGGCAGCGCTGCGGCAAATGTCACAAGCAAAAACGAGAAAAAATAATTTCGCCAACCGACTAACATATGTTCAATCCATAGAACTAACACGTCGCTCAAAAGTAGTCATCCGCGGCCGCTAACAACTTCGCTGCCTGGTCCTGCGCCAGCCGGTTGAAAAATGTGTAGCCGGGCTCTTGGACATCTGCTACCAGAACATCATTCAACAATTGATCGTGTAACTCGCGGTTATACAACAATCGCGCGTAGCCTTTGGCGAATTCAACTTTAACTGCAAGGTCTCGGCCATCAGTTAGTTTGATGGCTTCCTCGAAATATGCCCTGCCAAGCTCGGGCTGGCCTCCTAATCCCTCTGGCCTGAGTGTATTAAGGATTCCCAAATACATATTGACACTGCCGGCTTTCTGGGCTGCACCAATAGACAACAGATGTTCGAGTGCATTCTCGAGTTTTGGCAGGTCTGCCAACGCCTTCCAGTCATCGGTATGCGTCTGGATAAACGACAGGTTCCC
>JAYZJE010000177.1:0-4130 GCA_036164895.1 Pseudomonadota bacterium | reverse complement strand
CTTGCTCAACATCCTTGAGCCGGCCTTGATAATAGGTATGGGCGCGATGGTGTTGCTGATCGTGCTGGCTATTCTATTGCCAATATTTCAGCTAAATGAACTGGTTGGCTGACTCCGACCAACCCGTTAACTCACTAGAACAATCCGGTTCGTTATTCTTCCCATAGTGAACAACTGAGGGTGCAAGCGCCTCGAGGACATTCTCGAGAGAAAACAAACTGACGAAAACCTAGCCGCTTTTAAGGATTAGGACACTTGATAAGCCAACAGCCTCCAGATTACTTAATCAGTTCCTGCACCACATCTGCGATTTACGCACTTAGTGGAAATCGCGGCTTTTTGTGACCAACCCCTCCAATAACGACGTGTGGTCCTCAAGCTGAGACGCGATAACGTGCATGACTCCATCCTGCCTCTGTAATCGCCCATAGACTCCGAGCAATACTGCATTCAGTAAAAACCACCGCTGGCGCTCTGCCACTGCCTCCCAGACGATCAGGTTGATACAACCGGTTTCATCCTCCAGGGTTACAAAGGTTACGTTTTTCGTGCTACTGGGCCGTTGCCGGGTCACGACTAGACCAGCCACATGGACTAACCGATTGTCTGGCATATACCGCAACTCATCAGCATTGGATATGGAATGTCTGCGCAATCGTTTACGCAGCAAGGCCAATGGATGGCGCCTTAGGGTCAGGCCGAGGCTGCTATAGTCCGCCACAACAGACTGCCCTTCTGTTGGCACTTTCAACAACGGTAAACCTTCGGGAATTTTTATGCTGGGTAACAACGGCAGCGGTGGTTCGTAGCCGGCCATCTCCCAGCGTGCCTGGTATCGGTGGCCAGCGATATCGGCCAGCGCATCTGCAGCGGCCAATTTCGAGCAGTTGCGCTGATCAAGGCCGGTACGTTCTAAAAGATCCTGCACACTGTTGAACAATCCTTCAGCACGCTGTTGAACCAGCCGGGAGGCAACCTGCTTCGATAAATTGTGGACCATCCGCAAACCGAGGCGCAACGCCGGAACACCCGATAGAGTTTTCTCCAGGGTGCAATTCCACTCACTCCGATTAACATCCACATGCCTCACTTCTACGCCTGACCTCCGGACAGACTGAACAAGCTGGGCCGGGGCGTAGAAACCCATAGGCTGACAGTTCAACAAAGCGCACGTGAAGGCAGCCGGCTCATGGCATTTCAACCATGCCGAAACATATACCAGCAGGGCAAAACTAGCAGCATGCGACTCGGGAAATCCATATTCCCCAAAACCCTGTATTTGATTGAAAATCTGTTGGGCAAACTGCCGTGAATAGCCACGCTCGCGCATACCCTCGATCAAACGCTGCTCAAAAGGCTCAAGACCACCGCGGCGCTTCCAGGCAGCCATCGCACGGCGCAGACTGTCCGCTTCCCCGGCAGAAAATCCTGCTGCGACAATCGCAAGCTGCATAACCTGTTCCTGAAAAATAGGCACGCCAAGAGTGCGCTCGAGAACCTTCTGTACAGATTGACTCGGATAAGTAACGGCTTCCTCGCCATTACGACGATGCAAATACGGGTGCACCATGTCGCCCTGTATCGGTCCAGGACGAATAATCGCGACCTCGATAACGAGGTCGTAATAACAACGAGGGCGCAGACGCGGAAGCATAGCCATCTGGGCACGGGATTCGATCTGAAACACCCCCATCGTGTCCGCGCGACAAATCATATCGTAAACCGTCGCATCCTCGGTCGGAACTGTCGCCATACTCAATTGTCTGCCGTAATAGGCATTGATAAGTTCGAAGCTTCGATGAATCGCAGACAACATGCCCAAGCCCAGCACATCGACCTCGAGCAGCCCGAGATCATCCAAATCGTTCTTGTCCCATTGAATGACGGTACGATCATCCATGGCGGCATTTTCGACCGGGACTATCCGATTCAATGGCTCCTCGGAAATAACGAACCCCCCAACGTGCTGTGATAGATGCCGGGGAAATCCGACCAGTTCACTGACTAGGGTAATTAGACGGTGGATGACCGGATTAGCGAGATCGAAACCGGCCTCCACAATTCTCTCGCCCTTGATCTGGCTGCCATCCCACCACGACATCGATCGGGCTATACGGCTAATCTGGAGTTCGGACAATCCCAGTACCTTACCGACATCCCGGATAGCGCTGCGGGGACGATAGGTGATAACTGTCGCGGTCAGTGCCGCCCGAGTACGCCCATATTTCCGATAGATATACTGAATAACTTCCTCCCGGCGATGGTGTTCGAAGTCCACGTCAATATCTGGAGGTTCATTACGTTCCTTGGAGATAAAACGCTCCATGAGCATGGACATGAGTGCCGGATCAACTTCGGTGATACCCAAGCAGAAACACACTGCCGAGTTGGCGGCCGATCCCCTACCCTGGCACAAAATATTCCGCTCACGGGCAAAACGAACGATGTCATGCACCGTCAGGAAATACGGCTCGTAGTTAAGATCAGCGATTAACTGGAGTTCGTGCTCGACCAATTGGCTAACTTCAGGGGGGGTGCCATCAGGCCAGCGCTGACGCATGCCATGTTTAGTCAGCTGATGGAGATAGCTGGCAGGCGAATGGCCTTCCGGTACCAGTCCCTTCGGGTAGTGGTATCGCAACTGGTCCAGTGAGAAATCGATACGCCCTGCAATCGCAACACTTGTACGCAGTAAATCGGGCGGATAAATTCGGCACAGATGTTTACGCCTTCTGAGGTGTCTCTCACCATTGGCATGCAGCCTAGTCCCGGCATGCTCCAGTATGGTTTTGAGGCGCACCGCCGTAAGGGTATCCTGCAAAGCACGGCGACCACGTACGTGCATGTGCACGTCGCCCACTGCGGTCACCGGTAAGCCGGTTGCCTTACTGAGATTTACGATCGCCTGCAGTCTGCCGCGGTCATCGCCGTCTGCTAGCAATGCCAGCGCAATCCAAGCGCGGCCCGGAAATATCGACGCCAGCCAGTGTCCGTCCACGGGCTGTGAATGAAAATCCGGAATCCACAACAGCAGACAATCATCGAGCCCTTCCGCTAGGTTCGCACGACTCAGTCGATACTCACCCTTACTGGCGGCACGCCGGCCATCAGTGATCAATGTGCAGAGTTGACCGTACCCGCGGCGGTTTGCTGCCAGTAATACGACGCAAAGTCCGTCCTCCAGCCGGAATTCGCTCCCAATGATGAGTTTGATCCCGCGCTCCCGAGCCGCAACATGAGCACGGACTACACCGGCTACGGAACACTCATCGGTAAGTGCCAAGGCCGTGTACCCCAACTGAGACGCATGCGCAACGAGTTCTTCCGGATGGGAAGCGCCGCGTAAAAACGTGAAGTTACTGATGCAATGCAGTTCAGCATAAGCCGGTAATGCATCCCGGCCGGCGGCAGTCACCCGAAGAGGCCGTGCAGATACCAGGTAGAATGGCGGCAATCCTGGAAAACCCACCACCGCACACCGGAAAGGCTGCGCGCAATGTAGTAATCCCTGCGGATATCTTTGCCATCCCACCAACCCGTCTCTATACGCTCCGGGCCGTTTTCCAGCACCAGCTTACCCCTGTGAACCGGTTGACCTTTCAACGTTTTCAGTGTCAGCGGGCGCTCGAGTATCCACAACGGCCGTTTGCCGACATGCTGTGCCGGCCCATTCCGGCGAATAGTTTTGCTTAGCTGGTTTGTGACCTGCCAGGCATACTCGGGACGATGCTCCCGCACCGCACGGATACCATAAACGCCCTCCATTCCAAGACGGGCACGCAAACGTTCAACCAGATGTATGTGCTGCCTGCCACGGCCCGTGGGCTGCCTACCGAACAGATCAGTATTCATGGCGTTACCACGCGCCGTCACCTCTGCCCGCAGACGGATACCATTAACCGGCGCGGGCAAATCAAGCGCATCGAATCGCAGGCCGACCAGTTCCATCAGGTAATCAACATCGGCACGTGGCTCCAACAAACCTAGTTTCAATGGTGTCAACGGGTGTTTGTGATGCCGCAAATCAAGCCGCAAACGCCTGATACCAACCTGGTGTATTCGCAGAAACCGCTCGAGCTGTGGCTGCAGGTATTTCAGTGCTTTGCGCAATAGAAAACTGTCCAAGGTCT
>JAYZJE010000176.1:0-3648 GCA_036164895.1 Pseudomonadota bacterium | reverse complement strand
ATAGGCGTGATGCATCCGAAGTGGGGAGAACGGCCGCTGCTCATTGTCGTACGGCAGCTAGGTACGAATTTCGATAAAACTGAGATGCTCAGCTGGTTTGATGGAAAAGTTACCAAATGGTGGATTCCCGATGACGTTGTGTTCGTTGATGAACTGCCGCACACGGCCACCGGCAAAATCCGGAAAGTTGAATTGCGGGAACAGTTTCACGATTACGAACTACCGAGTGCTTGATCACGCCCCACCGGGACATAGCCTGTAGCCGGACGACTGATCGATGGTTGATAAACTGATTTCAAGCCTGCGCGATGTGCTGGGACCGGAAGGCGTGCTCACTGGCGCCGACGTTACCCGACGCCGGGCCGGCATTTGGAGCGAGGAACCTGTCCGTGCGCGCGCGATTTTGCGGCCGTGCACCACACCGGAAGTTATGGCTGTGCTCAGCGCCTGCAGCCGGGCGGGCCAATCGGTAGTCACGCACGGTGGCTTGACCGGATTGGTGGAAGCTTCTCTGACCGTGCCGGAAGACGTGGTGCTGTCACTTGAGCGAATGAACCGTGTTGAGGCAATCGATAGGGTTGGGCGGACCATGACGGCTCAGGCCGGCGCGACCCTGCAGCACGTTCAGGAGCAGGCTGAAGCCACGGGTCTGATGCTGCCGCTGGACCTGGGCGCGCGTGGCTCGTGCACGCTGGGCGGCAACGCGGCGACCAATGCGGGCGGCAACCGGGTGATTCGCTACGGCATGATGCGTGACATGGTGCTTGGGCTGGAAGCCGTGCTGGCCGATGGCACGCTGATTTCGTCGATGAACACGATGCTCAAGAATAATGCCGGTTACGATTTGAAGCACCTTTTTATTGGCACCGAAGGCACGCTCGGTGTCATTACCCGGTTGGTCATGCGGCTGCGACCGATGTGGCGTAGCCAGGAGACAGCGCTGATCGCGTGCAATGACTTTGCCAGTGTGACCGGTTTGTTGAACCGCATGGACAGCCTGCTCGGTGGGACGATGAGTGCTTTTGAGGTGATGTGGCAGGACTATTACCAGCTGGTCACATCGTCGGCGCCCAAATCGGAGCCGCCTCTGGCCGCTGATTACCCCTACTACGTGCTGATCGAAGCATTGGGCGGTGACCCGACCCAGGATGCCGATCGCTTCATTGATAGCATAGCGGCAGCGGAAGTCGATGGCCTAGTCGTCGAAGCCGCACTGGCTAAGTCGCGGTCGGAACGTGACGGAATGTGGGCAATCCGTGATGATGTGGAAAAGTGCCTGCAATTTGAGCCGTGCTTTGTTTTCGATGTCAGTCTCAGTTTGAAGCACATGGAAGCCTACGTGAATGAGGTAACTGCCAGCCTGAGCAGTCGCTGGAAAGATTCCCACGTGTTTGTGTTCGGCCACCTAGGCGACGGCAATATTCATTTCGTCATTGCTGCAGGGGATGGGTCAGGGACCACCCGGCAGGGTGTTGAAGAGTCAGTCTACGAGCCATTAAGGCGTATAGGGGGTTCGGTGTCGGCTGAGCACGGCATCGGCCTGGAAAAAAAACCGTATCTGTCTTGGTGTCGCAGCGCTAATGAAATCTCTTTGATGCGCACTCTGAAACAGACCATGGATCCGGTCGGAATTCTGAACCCGGGCAAGGTCTTTGATTTGGCTGCGACGGAATAATTCCCAAGCTTGGCATTTTGAAATCAGTTGCAGGCAGCAATGTTGAGGTGTCGGTCAATTGGGTGTCCGCTGAGTAGCGTTGTCGGAGATTTTTAAATGCCTGACGATTCGGTGGTCTGGACGCCAACGCCTGATCGCGTTGCGCGATCGAATTTGGCCCGCTTTATGGTGCGGGCGGGCGAGCAGGCCGGCCGGCCATTTACCGACTATGATGATTTGTACCGTTGGTCTGTCGATCAGCCAGCAGCATTTTGGGCAGCTTTGGCTGAATTCACGAACGTTCGGTTTCAGCGGCTCGGTGAATCCGTACTCGAGGATGGCGACAAAATGCCGGGGGCCCGATGGTTCGCGGGCAGCAGACTGAATTTTGCCGAGAACCTTCTGAAATATCGGGACGCGCGGCCAGCAATTATTTTCCGCAGTGAATCTGGGGCTCGTATCGAACTCAGTTTTGCTGATCTCTACCGCGAGGTTTCGCGCGTTGCATCTGGGCTGCACGCAGTCGGTGTCGGCAGCGGTGATCGTGTAGCCGCGTTTATGCCGAACCACCCTCAGACAGTGATCGCGATGCTAGCCACAACCAGCTTGGGGGCGATTTGGTCATCGTGTTCACCAGATTTCGGGGTTAAGAGCATGTTGGACCGTTTCGGTCAGATTTCGCCTAAGGTTCTATTCACGGCCGACGGATATACCTACGCCGGTAAACGCATCGATTCGCTTGGACTGGTTGCCCAGATCAGCCGGTTGCTTGAAGGCCTCGAGCATGTCGTGGTGGTGCCGTTCTTGAATAGCCAGCCGGATATTCGAATGGTCGACAAGGCCAGCCATTACGAAAATTTTGTTGCAGATCCGACCGAAATTAATTTCCAGTCGCTACCATTTACCCACCCCGTCTATGTCCTTTATTCCTCGGGAACGACCGGTGTACCTAAATGTATCGTGCACGGGGCCGGCGGAACGTTGCTGCAGCACCTTAAGGAACACGCACTGCATGTTGACCTGATGCGAAACGATCGGTTGTTTTACTTTACGACCTGCGGCTGGATGATGTGGAATTGGCTCGTCAGTGGTTTGGCCAGCGGAGCTACGATAGTTCTCTATGACGGATCGCCGATGCATCCAGATCCGGACTCACTCTGGCAACTGGCCGAGGACGAGGGCATAACGGTATTCGGGACTAGTGCCAAGTTTCTGACGACGGTAGAGAAGGCAGGGCATGTTCCGATGAAGCACCATAAGCTCGCCAATATGCGCATGGTTCTGTCCACCGGATCACCACTGGCTCCGGAGAGCTACGACTTCATTTATCAGCACGTAAAAGACGATGTGCAGCTGTGTTCAATATCTGGGGGTACCGACCTAATTTCCTGTTTCGCACTCGGCAATCCGTTGTTGCCGGTCAGGCGCGGCGAATTGCAATCCCGGGGTCTCGGCATGGCGGTGGAGATTTATGGCGAGGATGGCAAGCCTCTGCCTGTTGGGAGCCGTGGCGAATTGGTTTGCACCCGTCCGTTTCCGTCAATGCCAGTGGGATTTTGGAACGATCTGGACGGTAACCGCTACCGCGCGGCGTACTTTGAGCGTTTCCCAGGTGTCTGGACTCATGGAGACGATGCCGAACTAACGTCTGCCGGAGGGATGATTATTTACGGAAGGTCTGATGCGATTCTTAACCCGGGCGGTGTGCGCATCGGTACCTCGGAGATTTACCGGCAGGTCGAAAAGCTCGATGAGTTGGTTGAGAGTATCGCGATCGGTCAGCAATGGGAGGACGATGTGCGCGTTGTTCTGTTCGTTGTACTTCAGCCTGGGATAAAATTCACTGGCGCGCTTGAGAACAAAATCCGCGACGTGATCCGAACAAATGCCTCACCCCGGCACGTGCCGACCAAAATTTTGGCCGTGCCGGACATTCCCCGGACACGCAGCGGCAAACTTGTCGAGTTGGCAGTGCGCGCCGCAGTCTGCGGACA
>JAYZJE010000175.1:0-4642 GCA_036164895.1 Pseudomonadota bacterium | reverse complement strand
GGTAATTTCGATCGCGAAAAAGTATACGAACCGCGGTTTACAGTTTCTCGACCTAATTCAGGAAGGCAACATCGGGCTGATGAAAGCCGTCGACAAGTTTGAATACCGTCGCGGCTACAAGTTTTCGACGTACGCAACTTGGTGGATCAGGCAGGCGATTACGCGCTCAATTGCCGACCAAGCCCGGACCATCCGCATCCCGGTTCACATGATCGAAACGATCAATAAGCTGAACCGGATCTCACGGCAAATGCTGCAGGAAGTAGGCCGCGAACCAACCGCGGAAGAACTGGCCGAACGCATGGAGATGAGCGAGGACAAGGTTCGCAAAGTACTTAAGATCGCCAAGGAACCAATTTCAATGGAAACCCCGATCGGTGACGACGAGGATTCTCATCTGGGCGATTTCATCGAGGACAGCACGGCGTCGTCACCCATCGATACTGCTACCGGCTCGGGCCTGAAGGAAACCACGGGCAACGTGCTAGCCGGCCTGACGCCACGCGAGGCCAAGGTATTGCGCATGCGTTTCGGTATCGATATGAACACCGACCACACGCTTGAAGAGGTCGGCAAACAATTTGATGTAACCCGGGAACGCATTCGCCAGATAGAGGCGAAGGCGTTGCGGAAATTACGCCACCCCTCCCGAAGTGACCAGTTACGTTCCTTCCTCTTGGAAGACTAGCCTAGTTGATTTCCAACCCCCTGTGGTGTCGTTCAACCGACGACCTAGAGCCGTGGCGACTTGATGACCATTATTTTCTCAATCGTCATGTCGTGCATCGTGTAGGGAATACCACCCACCACGTAACCGGACTGATTCAGTCGGGCAAACGGCAACAGTGTGAAAATCGCGGTGGCTACAAAAACCACCGACACCAGCCGACGAAACCAACGCAGATTCCTCATCCTTATCACACGTACTCCAAGTGTTTTAATGCGTTTTACCAGTGGCGCCAGGTATTCAGCCGTTCATTCTGGACCTGCTTGGAAACCGCCCGGTAAGCGAAGCGCTGGTCCTTTAGTTCGTTCGAGGTTGTTTGTATATCGCTTTTATTTATCTATTTATTGGTGCAATTGTTACACATATGCGCGTGGGGGCGTAATCTAAACCTATGCCAAATCAGGTTACCGTTAGCGTTCTAGCCCTTCTGCTGTTCGGCGGACTAATGCCCGGCTGTGGAGGCACCAGGCCGCCCAAGGGCCCCGGCGTTGTCGCAGACGAGCGTCCAAGCAAGGTGGCATCCCGTCCCGAAGCCGTCGCTGTTAGTGCGGTGGCGGCCCAGAGCGGGCTGACGCCCGATCAACTCATTGTGATTAGTTTGGAAGCGGTTAATTTTGCCGACGGCAGCCTGGACTGCCCGCAGCCAGGCATGGCCTACCCGCAGGTGATTACGCCTGGCTACTGGGTGCTACTCGAGGGCGGCAGCCAGAGCTTCGATGTCCGCGTCTCCGGTGACAGCAGTCGGATTTGCGACACACCCCGCGATTAACTGGAGCGCCCCAACTGGCCAACACCGCCTGAGCAGGCCGGTAGCACCGCTCTACCAATGCCAGATCTGGTCGTAGTCGCTTAGCAATGCCGGCAGACGGTCGCGCAACAGCGTCTCGATACCAGGTACCAGAACCGTGTCACGCAAGCCGCGCTTGTCGAGATCATCCTGGACAACGAACACTTTGATGCCCTTGGCGGTAAGTCCGCCGATATCGCCGGCCAGATCCGGTGGCTGCGACTGCTGCCAATCGCCGAAAGACAGCCCGGTCGCATCCTGTGCAGCCACCGCATAATTCACGGCGTTGCCCACCAACAACACGTCCAAGTCGCCGCCGGCACCTTTCATCGCGTGCGAGATCCAGATGATCGGATCGTCCTGCTCTTCCAGCGTGGCACGATAAGCGGCCTCAACGATTTGCAGTACCTTCATGAGACCACCCCTCACCGGGTCCCAATGACCAGCGTGTTGTCGGACGTCTCGGCCATTTGCCACAGGTCGCCCGGGGTACCCCGACGCACTCCCTCGACTGCCTGGGCCACGCCCCGCTCGTCGACGCAGAGCCCACAATTGACCCAGTCGAACTTGACGCCTTTCGCTTCGGCCTTGCGAACGAGCGCGCTGACCCAGTCTTTCGGCAGCGGATGATGTTCTTCCTCCGCATCGCGGCCATGCACGGCGTTTGGGTGCGCACTTTGCAGCGCAAACGGAATCGAAACTGCCCCCTCGTAGGCAAATACATTGACGTTGTAGCCCCGCTCAAGCGTGATATCCATCAATCGGAAAGCGGTCGTGGATCGAGCGCTCTCGTATGGGGCGTCCATGATTGCAAATGTCAGTGTCTTGTCAGCCATGCCTCACCCCCCTTAATGCCAGATAACTTTAACGCCGCCAGCCATCTCATCGATGACCAAATCCAACGGCGCCGAGCAAACTCCCGGCGCCAAACCGTCGCCCGGTATGCCCCGTTCCTGCAACGAAAAACTGTCGGCGCGGATCGGAATATTTGCATCGATGAGCGTTTTCAGGCCTGCATCCGCTCCTGCCCTGGCAGTGAGAACCCCGTTCTGAACCAGAAACACCGCCACCTTATTGCCCTCGCGGGCGAGGCCCGCGGCAAGATCATAGTAAGAGTTCGCGTCGTTGCTCTCGAACGGATCCCGGGACGAAATCAGCAGGTACCTGGCCATTGGCGTTTCCCTCTTTATCTTTATTGTGGTCGGCGCGGCGATCGCTCTCGGGCTTATTTATTTAAGACCGCGTTAAGTTTTGCTTGGCTCCAGAATATACACCAGTCCAGAGGCCCGGATGAACACCGCAGGCTATTCTCGTGGCAGCGCGTAGGCCAGTAAATAATCGCTGATTTTGTCGGGATACTGAAACATGTGTCCGCCGGCGGCAACCACGACGAACTGACGACCATCCGCCATGTAAGTCATTGGCGTCGCATTGGCGGTCGTCGGCATCGCAACCTGCCAGAGTTCGGCCCCGGTTTCACGATCGAAAGCGCGGAAGCGCTCATCTACCGTGGCGCCAATAAAAATCAGCCCACCCGCGGTCACGATCGGACCGCCAGCGAAGGGCGTGCCAAACTTCAGCGGCAGCGGAAGCGGCATCAACTTGTCGAGAACCCCGAGCGGCACCTTCCACCGAATCTCGCCTTTTACCATATCAACAGCGACCAGCTGGCTCCATGGCGGCGCTGTGCACGGCGCAAAACTCGGAGACATTAGCGGTCGCTGTTGCAACGCGTACTCAATGCCTGTAACTGGGCCGGGCGGACCGAACGGGAATCCGGCCATCCGGCTGGACGCGTCCGCTTCACTTACGTTGGCCAGCGGAACGAAGCGCACAAAAAACGCCAGCCGCGATACCGGCGTAATCAACAGATTGCGGGTAGGATCAAACGCACCGCCGCCCCAGTTCATGCCGCCGGACGAGCCGGGATTGAACACCGTGCCTTGCAGCGTCGGCGGCGTGTACATCTCACCGTGGCGGGCGGCGGCGATAGCCTTGCGGCACGCACTACGATCCCGGAAGGTAAACCCCCAAGCATCGCCGGGAGTAAGCCCCTGCGGGACCAGCGGTGGCGGCTTGACCGGGAATGGCTGAGTTGGCGACAGCCGCTCGCCGGGCATGCCGTCCTGAGGCACCTGGCGTTCTTCAACCGCAAAAAACGGCTCGCCGGTCTCACGGTCGAACACAAACACCATGCCCATCTTGGTCAACTGAATCACGACCGGGATGGACTGACCGTCGTGGGTGATATCGACCAACATCGGCTGGGCCGGCACGTCATAATCCCACACATCGTGATGCACCAGTTGCTGGTGCCAGGCGACTTTACCGGTGGCGGCCCGCAGTGCAATTACCGAGTTCGCGTACCGATTGTCGCCGGGCCGGCGGACACCAAAAAAATCCGGTGATGGACTGGCGGTCGGCACAAAAATCAGCCCGCGTTTGCTGTCCATTGAAAGCATGCTCCAAGCATTCGCGCCACCGACGTGCGCCGGCGTGGCATCCAGGTCCGCTGTTGAAGCGCGCACCAAGGTGTCGAAGGTCCAGCTCGGTGCGCCAGTACGCGCATCAAAAGCACGAATCATGCCGCTGGGTGCGGTCGAGTTCCTGAACTTAGCATTGTTGGTCGACCCGACGACGACGACGCCGCGAATCACCGCGGGCGGTGAAACAAACTGCAGCGCCGTGTCAAGCTCGCCAGGGCCGATCAATTTGACGTGTGGATTGACGTCAACGATGCCCCGCTGGCCAAAGTCTTCACAGGGCTTACCGCTGGCTGCATCGAGCGCAACAATGCGCCGGTCATTGGTACCCATGAACAAACGCCAGGCGCAGGCCTGCCCGAGCATGGCATCGGAATCGTGCCATGGTGTGATTCCGCGGCAATTAACGCGGCCGGTAAACGAACTCAAATTGATTTCTGGATCGAAGCGCCAGCGTTCCGTACCCGTGGCCGGGTCCAACGCGATGACCCAGTTGAGGGGGGTGCACAACACCAGGTGACCGCCAGCTTCTACCGGCAACAACCCCGGCGTGGCATGAAACGCGACCAGTGGCGCCAAATCCGCATGCGGGGCCATGATGCCGGTACGAAACGACCAGGCCAGCTGGAGATCGCCGACCGTGTC
>JAYZJE010000174.1:0-3180 GCA_036164895.1 Pseudomonadota bacterium | reverse complement strand
CTTCGTCTTGCGCTTGGCTTTCTTTTTAGCCTTACGCTTCGTCTTACGCTTGGCTTTCTTCTTGCTAGCCGTCTTTCGGCGAGTAGTCTTCCGTTTCTTTGCCTTCTTGCGAGAAACTTTCTTCCTAGAAGTTTTCTTGGCAGCCATATTGATCTCCATGTCGGGTTATCCACTAGCGAGTATATACAAGCTTTACCAAAATTCCAAAGCACAACGATTTCAACTCTGTTTTCTGCATGACCCATGTCCCACTTTTTGAAGCCGGTTGGACGTTTTTCGTGCCGGAAATCCTGTTTTTATTTGCGCAACTCGTAGATAAGTTGGAAAAGTTTCACGAAATGTAAAAGCTTACGATTTAATGATCAACGAAATCTATATACCTTTGATTCGGTCACTACGACGTTTAACGGAACATCCCAGGGCTTTAGTTTGATTCGTCGAACGCGCTGAAACTCATATGCCACACCGATTAGCTTGGGATGGAACCATTTTCTCCTTGCCCTTAGGAAGCTGAAACTACGATCGTAATACCCTGCACCCATTCCCAACCGGTTTCCACGAGAATCGAACGCAAGTAATGGAACGATTACGATATCGAGATCGCATGGTCTAATCAGCTGTTGCGGAGTGCACTCCGGTTCGGCTATACCGAAGCGATTGACCAGTAGCCGACTGTCCCGATTCAGGGGAGCGAATTTCATTTGTCGGCCGCGCAGAACCGGCGCAAAAACCGAGCAATTGCGCAACCAGGAATTTTCGGTTAGTTCATCGCAATCGATTTCGCCGTTGACGGCCATATAAACGGCAAGCCGTCGCCTTCGGCTAAGTTCTGGCAATCCCCATACCAGATTGTTTACCCGCGAAGAAACGTGGCGGATCTGATCCTGGGTCAGTACCAGACGCTGTCTTTTTAGTTTGGAACGCAAGTTGCGCATGCAAAACCGCTGCCGTTAAATTTTCACCTGTAGCAGATAGAGCGAGACAGCAAAAGTGAACTCCCCGGCTTTTAGACGTTGCAGGGTACTCGTAAGGAAGAGCGAGATGACACCTCCCGCCAGTGTCGTTGCAAACCTTTGCTCTCGAACCAGAGCGGAAGGTGGGGTCAACCCTGGCAGCTCAGGCTTTCCGCTTCAAGCGGTAATGCACACACCTACCGTAAGGACGCGACCCCGAGACTATGATTTAGGGTCGAAAGACTCCCGGGTTGCATCGAACACCGCAGGAGGAGTCAGAAACTGTCCAAAATACTGCTGGCCGGTGCACACTGGACTCCGTTGGCTACAGTTCTATCTGCTGGCCATTTTGCAGGGCAGTTTCCACCCGCTCACGCATCGCCTGCACGCGTTCTTTCGCAGCAGACTCCAGTACATCGCCTTTGTCGCGAGCTTTGAGCAAATCATTAGCTAAGTTGAGGGCCGCCATCACGGCAATTCTGTCCAGACCCACAACTTTACCGCTGTCTCTGATTTCGCGCATTTTGCCATTTAGCACTTCGGCGGAGTCCAGCAGGTCAGCGCGCTCGTTGGCTGGGCAGGAAATCTCGTATTCCTTCTCCAGAATCTTGACATTGACGTGAGCAAACATCTCCGTCATGAACTGTGCTCCATTGCCTTAAGGCGTCCGATCATGGCTTCAACACGGGCTCGCACCTGTTCATTTTTCTGTAACAGTGTAGCCCGATCGGCAATTAGGGAGTCCTGGCGTTGCTTCAGCGAGCGGTTCTCCTCTTTGAGTTGATTGCAGATAACTACCAGTTCGTCAAGCCGTTTTTCGAGGCGTTCCAACTCGAGTGCAAAGGTTTTTCCATCTGAGTCCGACATCGCTGCCAATATAATGTCTGGCCAGTATCAGGGTCAAATATCTAGCCCCGAACCGGAATGATAGGATATAGACTTGCAGCTACTAATGACTATTGCTGGTGCCCATATATGGCATTTAGTACCCACGAACCGGCCAGCTTCGAGTCGCTAGAGCAGGCTCTCCAGCGGGCCGGCGCGCTGGTAGAGGCAGCAAAGGCTCACGGTTCATTCTGTGGCTCTGTTTGCCTGCTGGGGCCACAGGCGGCGTCTGTATGGATTGCAGAGATGCTCGCAGTCTCGGGTTCGAATGGCGTGCTGGCACATGAGTGTGCTGATGTACTTTTGCAGATTGCTGCCTCGACCTATGACCATCTTCAGGAGGGTGACATGAGTTTCATTATGTTGTTGCCATCCGATGATGAAAACTTGGAGCTGCGCACAGCAGATCTCGCCGAATGGTGTCAGGGGTTCAAGCACAGTTTCAGCGCAGCCGGTGATGACGATCCGAAGGCGAGAGAAATCGTGGATAGTGGTATCGTGCAGGAAATCCTCCACGACTTCAGCGAAATCGCGCGGGCAACGGCTGCCCCCGCTGGAGATAGCCTCGAAGATGAGACCGCTTATATGGAGCTTGTGGAGTATGTTCGGGCCAGCTTGCAGCTGCTGTTCGAGGAGACCGTCCCTCTGCGGGATGGATCGTCGCTGGTCAACTGACACCGAAAATGAACCCTAAAGAATTCGCAAAACGCCGGCGACAGCTGATGCGCATGATGGGCAAAGGCAGTATCGCCATTCTCCCGGCGGCTTTGCCAAAAATGCGCAATCGTGATGTCGACTATACGTATCGTCAGGACAGCGATTTCTATTACCTGACCGGATTCGCTGAGCCCGAATCAGTGGCCGCGTTGGTTCCCGGCCGCGCGGAGGGTGAATTCCTGATGTTTGTTCGAGACAAGGATCCCAAGCGCGAAGTGTGGGATGGTCGGCGCGCCGGTCTGGGCGAAGCGGTAACTGAATACGGCGCCGACGACGCATTTCCAGTCAGCGATATCGACGACATTCTTCCCGGCATCATCGAGTCTTGTGAGCGGGTCTACTACACGATGGGAACGCATGCCGACTTTGACGGGCGCTTGATGAGTTGGGTCAACGTGCTGCGTGCCCAAGGGCGAACCGGCACGCATACGCCCGATGAATTCATTGCGCTGGATCATCTGTTGCACGATTTGCGACTTTACAAAAGCAAGGCTGAAATCAGCGCGATGCGCAAGGCCGCTAAAATTGCTGTAGCGGCGCATAAGCGCGCTATGAGCATCTGCGAGCCGGGTAAGCATGAATATGAGATCGAGGCGGAATTCGCATATGAATTTCGGCGCAACGG
>JAYZJE010000173.1:0-5394 GCA_036164895.1 Pseudomonadota bacterium | reverse complement strand
CCGGCCAGCCCGCCAGCAGCTGGTTCAATGGATTGCAGCCAACGGCAGACTCCACCTCGGATTCGAAGACTTGTGAACTCAGCGGATCGCGCATCAGAGAGCAGGATCCGAGCTGACCGGGAAGGTGGTGCCGCGCGCCTGACTGTCAGCACAATCATCCCGGTGCTGTTTGACTCACCCGCACTGGTGCAACTGCTGGACTGCCTCGATAGCAGCGGCAATGGCCCCGAGCAGACGGTGGTCATCGACGGTAGTGCTTCCAGCGCGTGCAAGCGCATCTGCACCGAACGGCAGTGTCTCTACCTGGCGCTGGAACCGAACCGCGGCCGGCAACTCGATGCCGGTGCCGCAGCCGCTAGCGGCGATGTCTTGTGGTTCCTGCACGCAGACTCGGTGCCCCCCGCCAACGGCGCTGACTTGATTCGCCACCACGTCGAAGCCGGTTACATCGGTGGTTATTTCGGCTTCACCTTCACCGGGCCGCAGAGCTGGTACAAAAAGGCACTATCCGCGTCGATTAACTTGCGTGCCCGGATCGGAATCCCATATGGAGACCAGGGCTTGTTCGTAGCGCGGAACGTTTACCATCAAAGCGCCGGTTACACGCCCACGCCGCTGTTCGAGGAAGTGCACTTAGTGAAGAGCCTCAGGCGCATGGGGCAATTTGGCCCCGTTGACGCGACGATTGGAGTGTCGCCGCGGCGTTGGGAACGCGACGGTTGGGTGCGACGCACGCTCAACAACCGCCTGATGGCGATGGCCTATATGGCCGGCGTGTCTCCCCAACGGCTTGCCCGCTATTACTATTCAACCGGTTCCGGCTAAACCATGGACATGGAAGTAAAGCGCCTGGATTGGCTGAAAACCTCGGCGGATCAGCCACGCGGTTACATTCAACCTCAAGCGCTGGAGGAGCTTTGGTTTCATACCGGTACCGCCTGCAACCTCGAATGTCCGTTCTGTCTGGAAGGTTCACGGCCGGGTGACAACCGCCTGCAGAGAATCACGTTGCGCGACGCAAAGCCCTTCATGGACGAAGCGATGACACTGAGCGTTCGCCAGTTTTCATTCACCGGTGGCGAACCGTTCATCGTCAAAGACTTCGTCAATATACTGACTTACGGGTCGAAACTGCTGCCGTGCCTGGTGCTGACCAACGGAACTGACCCGGTCCTGAAGCGGCTGCACCGAATTGAAACCTTGAAAGACAGTGCACACCCGATAAATTTCCGCGTCAGCATTGACTATCCCGATGAAACACTGCACGACCTCGGTCGGGGCGCCGGAAATTTTCAGAAAGCACTCCAGGGATTGCGATCACTGCACAACCTTGGTTTCGCGGTATCCGTTGCTCGCCAAATGCAGCCGGATGAAGACACCGCGGCTGTCGATGTGGACTACCGGAACATATTGGAATCGGCAGGCCTACCCGCCGATCTACGTATCATTGCGTTCCCGGATTTCGACACACCCGGCGCAAAACGCAACGTGCCAGATATCACCGAAGACTGCATGACGCGCTACCAGACGGATAATACCCGGCGTGAGTTCATGTGCTCATTCAGCAAGATGGTCATAAAAAAGAATGGGCGCATGCGCGTTTACGCGTGCACACTGGTGGATGATGATGACGACTACGACCAGGGCGGAATGCTCATTGAATCATTGTCCGCACGCGTTATGCTTCGCCATCATCGCTGTTACAGTTGTTTCGCCTACGGATCGTCCTGTAGCGAAATTGATCACTAAACTCGTGGACATCCAGCAACTCTTTGCGGCCTTGCAGTGAGTTTGACATGCGCAGCAGCGTCAGTATCTTGAAGCGCGAAGCAAAACAAACAAGCAAATTCTGCAACCGATGCTACGTCGGAGGACCAAGCGTAATGATTACCAACCATATTCTTCCTGCGAAATTCTTTGTGCTGGTCTATACGACCATCGGCATACTGTCGTTTGCTAACAACTCAGTCTTTGCAGACGCGCACCAGTCGAACGTCGACAAACCCACGATATTAATCACCGGTTCCAACCGGGGCATTGGCCTCGAATTCGTACGCCAGCTTTCGCTCCGCGACTGGCGGATCATTGCCACCGCCCGGGCGCCGCAGGACGCAACCGATTTGAACACTCTCGCCCACACCGACCCGGATATTCTTATCGAAACGCTGGACGTCACCGACGATGCGGAAATTCAGGCACTCAAGACCAAGTACCAGGCCCAGCCAATCGACATCCTGTTGTTGAACGCGGCCATCGGTCCGACGGGGATCAGTTCATTTGCGAAATTAGACATGGATCGTGGGCCGCGGTACTTCGCGGTCAACGCGATCGGCCCAATGAAGGTCGCCCAAGCGTTTTATAAAAACGTCCAGGCCTCTCAGATAAAGCAGATCTACGCGATGTCCAGTGATTCGGGTTCGTTCGTTGCCGGTTCCCAGCGCTCCATCCTGTGGCATTACAAAGCCAGCAAGGCGGCCCTGAATATGTACTTTCATACGCTCGCATTCGAAGCGCCGAAGCGCGGCGTGACAGTGATTATGCTGCACCCGGGATTTGTCGCCAGTAACCCGCGGACGGCGCGACTTCCCGGTGCCATACCGACCGCCGACAGCGTTAGCCAGATGCTCACGGTCATGGATGCAATCACCCCCCAGGATAACGGGAGCTTTGTCAGCTACCTCGGCGAGGGCATGCCCTGGTAGCGCTACCGAACGGTTAGGTCTCGCCCTGGCGGAGCCCGCATCACTCCACCCGCGGCAGATTCCGAGGCGTGGAGGGCCACGCGGCAAAACACCACCACCGTATGTAGCGGGTTACAATCGGTCCGGATACTTGGACCGGCCTAGCCGGACGCATTATGGGGAGACAGTTATGCTACTGCCGCAGCACCGATACCTGAAACCTGCAAGCCTTGATAATTGCCTCGCTGAACTCAGCAAAACTGGCGAATCGGGCCAGATTATCGCCGGCGGCACCGATGTCATCTTCAACATGCGCCTCAAGCTGTTTCGTCCCGAAACCGTCATCAGCATCCGGCGCCTTCCTGAACTGCAACAGGTCGAACAACTGCCCGACGGCAGTATCCGCATTGGCGCGTCGTGCCGGCTGACCGACCTGGCCGAGCACCGGTTAATCCAGGAACGATTTCCCGCGTTGACAAATTCCATAGCAGCGGTGGCATCCCAGCATATCCGCAATATAGGCACACTGGGTGGCAACATCTGTCTGCAAACCCGCTGTTGGTACACGAACAACTCCGAGCAATGGCGGCAAGGCAAAACCACCTGCTTCAAGACCGATGGTGATATCTGCCATGTCATCACAAGTGCCTCGGGCTGTCATGCGATCAATAACGCGGATACGCCAATCGCACTGATCGCACTTAGTGCACGGCTGACAATTCAGAAAGTCGGTTCGCAAAGAGAGTTGCCGATCGCCGAGTTTTATAACGATGACGGTATGGATCACATAAAACTCGATCCCGATGAACTCGTCACGCACGTCACGATCCCGCCAACCGAAGACCGGGTTGTGTTTCTGAAGAATGCATCACGCAAAGGGATCGACTTTTCAATCGGTTCGATCGCTGCTCGCTGCGACAGGGTTGGCAACGAAACGGCTAACGGCGACCGGGCACTGAAGCACGTGACGCTGGTGCTCGGTTCGTTGTCGACAGCGCCGATTGTCCTGTCAAGGGCGGCCGAGATCATCAAGACCTGTGGTTTAACGGACGCGGCCATCGAGCAGGCCGCCGACGCGGTGCGCGAAGATCTCGGTGAAGTGACAAACCTGTACAGTCGCGCGGTTTACAAAAAACAGCTTGCACGGGTGCTGGTCAAACGTGCACTCAAACAACTACGGGAAACATAAGCATGGCCAAACAGCGAATGTCTATTACCGTTAATGGCGACCTGCACGAACTGCTGGTGTCCGACCGCCAGACCCTGCTCGATGTGATTCGCGACCAGCTCAGTCTGACCGGTACTAAGCGCGGTTGCACGACCGGGGCCTGCGGTGTTTGCACGATCAACAACGAACAGGGCGAAGCGATATTTTCATGCCTGACGCACGCGCTGGAGTGGGATGGTGAATCGATCACGACGATCGAGGGACTGGAATCTAATGGCGAACTGGATGCCATGCAAACCGCTTTTATCGAGCACGGCGCCTTGCAATGTGGGTTCTGCACACCTGGCGTGATCATGTCGGCTAAAGCAGTCGTCAACAAATATCCGCAGCCGACCGAGGAGCAGATCAACGCCGGAATGGCCGGCGTATTGTGCCGCTGCACCGGGCACATCAAAGTCAAGCAAGCAATCCGCAACGATCATCGGATCCGCACACGGGCGCACCAAAATGGCTAGCCGTTCCGAAAAGAGCCAAACGACGAAGCATCAGGCCGGCAACGAGGTCAACCCGAAAGTCGATGCGATACTTGCCGCGCACGGCCCGGGCAGCAACATAGGTATGCCGGACCCGGCACTGCGCGAAGCTCAGAAGGCCATGGAACTAGGTGCCATCGGTAAACGCCAGCCGCGCCTCGACGGGCCACAGAAAGTATCTGGGCGTTCGTTGTTCACCGATGACATTCGGTTGCCCGGCATGCTGTGGGGCAAAATCCTGCGTAGTCGCTATGCTCACGCGCGCATCGCGCACATAGACGTAAGCAAAGCACTTGCATTGCCAGGGGTAAAAGCCGTCGTCACCGGAGACGATTCAGCGGACGTCTTCGTCAACGAATACGAGCCGGCTATCTGCAAAGGGGTGGTCCGTTATATCGGCGAAGAGGTTGCCGCGGTGGCGGCGATCGACGAGGTCACAGCTGAGGAAGCGCTGGAACTTATCGAAGTTGATTACGAACCGCTGCCAGCCGTCGCCACGCTCAGAAAAGCCTTGCGACCCAATGCTCCGCAGATCAACCCCTACTACGTCGGTAATGTCGCCAGTGACAATATCGATGATTATGGCGATCCGGATAAAGCCTTGGCAGAGGCTGACCTGATCTTAGAAAACAAGTTCACGACGCACCCGACGCATAATTGCTATTCCGAATTCCACGCTGTGCTTGTCGACTACTCGTTTTCCGATAAGTTGACTATGTACACGCCGACGCAGTCCGGATATCTGTTTCAAAACAGACTCAGCCAGGCCTTTGGCCTGTCCACGAGCCATATCCGCATCGTGCACCTCAACACGGGCGGTGCATTTACCGGGCGGGGTCTGCTGCGACCGCATCACTACATTGCCGCGATTTTGTCCCGCAAAACGTGCTGGCCGGTCAAAATTTTTTCCACCGGGGATGAAGAATTTCTGACCTGCCGCGCTGGCGGCTCCAACGACTATGTCGTCAAAACTGCTGTAACCCGCAATGGTAAGTTGAAGGGCTTCGAAGTT
>JAYZJE010000172.1:0-3766 GCA_036164895.1 Pseudomonadota bacterium | reverse complement strand
GAGACACACGCGGATTCATCTCGATCAGCAGCATGTGCCCATCCACCGGATTTACGGCAAATTGCACGTTCGAACCGCCCGTGTCGACACCAATGCGCCGTAATACCGCGATCGATGCATTTCGTAGGCGCTGATACTCCTTGTCCGTCAACGTTTGGGCCGGCGCCACTGTAATCGAGTCACCGGTATGCACTCCCATGGGGTCAACGTTTTCGATTGCACACACGATTATGCAGTTGTCATTGCAGTCCCGCACCACTTCCATTTCAAACTCTTTCCAGCCCAATACGGATTCTTCCAGCAGAACCTCCGTTGTTGGTGACAGTTCCAGCCCTCGGGCCACGATCGTTTCGAACTCTTTGGAATTGTATGCAATACCCCCACCCGAACCGCCAAGCGTAAACGACGGCCGGATGATTGTTGGAAACCCAATCTGTTTCTGAACAGCCAAGGCCTGTTCGATGTCATGCACGAGGCTAGCGTGGGGAACGTCCAAACCAATGTCTTGCATGGCAGCGCGAAACTTTTCCCGATCCTCAGCGGTATCAATTGCTTCCCTAGAGGCACCGATTAATTCCACATTGTGCTCGGCCAACACCCCTTCGCGGACTAAGTCAAGCGTGCAGTTCAGCGCAGTCTGACCACCCATCGTGGGTAACAAAGCGTCGGGCTTTTCTTTCTTAATAATTTTTTCGCACGCCTGCCAGTTAACCGGTTCAATGTAGACTGAATCTGCCATTTCTGGATCTGTCATGATCGTGGCTGGATTTGAATTCACCAGCACGACGCGAAAGCCTTCTTCCTTCAGGGCTTTACAGGCCTGCACCCCGGAGTAGTCAAACTCACACGCTTGGCCGATAACAATCGGACCAGCACCGATGATCATTACCGAGTCTATATCTGTGCGCTTGGGCATCAGGTTCCAGATTACAGCTTATTCATGAAACGGCAGCAGGATTAAGAATCTGTCTTAGCCATTGTTTCGTTCCTGCATCATCTCGATAAATTTGCCGAACATCGGCAAAAGATCATGCGGACCCGGGCTCGCCTCCGGGTGGCCCTGAAAGCCGATTGCCGCACAATCGGTTCGCTCTACTCCTTGAAGTGAATTGTCGAAAAGCGAACGGTGCGTCGGGCGCAAATTATCGGGCAGTGATGCCTCGTCAACCGCAAACCCATGATTCTGACTGGTTATAAGAACCTCGCCGGTATCAACATTTGCGACTGGATGGTTGGCACCATGATGGCCAAATTTCATCTTGACGGTATGTGCTCCGCTGGCAAGTGCGAGTAATTGGTGCCCAAGGCAAATACCCAATACCGGCACACATGATTGCAAAATTGATTCGATTGCCTTAATCGCGTAATCGCACGACTCAGGATCGCCCGGACCATTCGATAGAAACACGCCGTCAGGAGACATTGTCAGCACTTCATCGGCGGTAGTTTGTGCAGGAACCACCGTAACTCGACAACCGTACTCTACAAACAACCGCAGGATACTTCGTTTGATTCCGAAATCGAATGCGACAACATGGAATTTTTCTACTTTGTTGCCGGTTGCTGGGCCCGGACGAGGCCATCGCCGTCCCATGCTCCATTGATAGCTCTCCGGAACGGTCACGATCTTAGCTAGATCCATCCCGGCTAGCCCGGGAAAACCTCTAGCGTGATCCAAAGCGATCGCCTGATCGATATCACCGGTCATAATACAGCCAGACTGTGCACCTTTTTCGCGCACTATCCGGGTGAGTTTGCGGGTATCTATCTCCGCAATAGCAACGAGACCGCCTCGCTTTAAAAACTCCGGAAAGCCAATTTCCTCACGCCAGCTGCTGGAGACTGCTGGCAGATCGCGCACAACAAGTCCAGCCGCATAGATTTGCGTGCTCTCAAAATCATCGGTGTTAGTAGCCGTATTGCCAATGTGCGGATAGGTCAGCGTAATAATCTGTCGGCAGTAAGATGGATCCGTCAAAATTTCCTGGTAACCGGTCATGGCGGTGTTAAATACCACCTCACCAATAGTTGTGCCTTCGGCTCCCACCGAAATTCCATGAAACACCGTGCCATCTTCGAGAGCCAGCAGCGCCGGTTCGCTCACCCAGTACCTCTCACACGAGTCGATCGAGTGGACACAAAAACGGGAGTGGCCGAAAACGGGCCCTCCCGTATGTTTTAGTCTCGTTATTCGGACCCGCAGTATTGTAAACGACGGCCCTAGACTAATCTATCGACCTGCCAGTTAGCGCTAGCTAAAAGCAAGTCAATCCATGATCAATCCACCCTAGTCAATCCCCAAGTTCTAAAACATCCGCCATAACATAGAACCCGGGCGATTGCTGCACTAGCCATCGAGAGGCCCGGAGTGCACCCTGTGCAAAAGTCGCACGGTTTAGCGTGCGGTGCTCAAGACGAAGTAGCTCCGTATCAGAGACCAGCATGACCGTGTGATCGCCAACCAGACTGCCCGCACGCACAGAGGTGAACCCAATCGCATTGGGAGGCCGCACCCCGGTTGATCCCCGGCGCTCATAACAGGCCACATCGTCCAAGTTTTGGCCACGCTCGGCAGCAATCGCCTCGCCAATCTGTAACGCGGTCCCAGAAGGTGCGTCAACCTTGAACCTATGATGTGCCTCGGTAATCTCGACCTCCCAATCCGGACCCAGCAACCTCGCAGCCCGGCGCGCCAGTTCGGTAAAGACGTTAACGCCGACGCTCATATTGCGCCCATACAGTACGCCAATTGATTGGCCAGCCTGGCGCAATGCCTGCTGCTGAGCATCGGTGAGCCCGGTCGTTCCCATCACGATACCGCAGCCCTGGTTCACGCAGGCATCCAAATTGCTGATCGCAGCAACGGGTAGCGTGAAATCAATCGCGATGTCAGCGTCGCGGAGCGCCTGCTGCGGGTCATCAACGACGGTGATACCGATTGGCGCGAGGCCGGCCACCTCCCCTACATCGGCACCGATCAAGTCGTTACCGGGTTCCACCAAAGCACCGCTTACCGCAGCATCGTCGCTGGATGCCACAGCCCTCGTGATATTCATACCCATTCGGCCAGTTGCGCCAAGCACGGCAATACGCAGCATCTCTCCTCCTAAGCCTCCAACTATGGACCAATTTTATCGAAAAATGTCCGGACACCTTTCCGCCATGAATGGCTCCGCGGCCGATGCCGTTCACCGCCTGACTCAATGGCATCGGTAAATGAATGCAGCAAATCCTTCTGCCCCGCTGTCAGTTTGACAGGGGTTTCCACCCCAACTCGACAGTACAAATCGCCCTGCGCGCCACCCCGAACTGGATGGATACCCCTGCCTCGTAACCGAAAAACTTTTCCCGACTGCGTTCCAGCAGGAACCTTCAAGCTCACCTCGCCCTCAAGGGTCGGCACCTGAACTTCGCCACCCAGCGCTGCAACGGAAAAATTGATTGGGGCCTCACAGTGAAGATCAGCACCATCTCGCTCAAAAATCGGGTGGGAATTGACGCGAATTTCAACATAGAGGTCACCGGATGGGCCACCATTTTGGCCTGCCTCGCCCTCGCCTGAAAGCCTTATCCGATCCCCATTGTCCACGCCGGCGGGCACCTTAATAGCGAGGGTTTTGCTCTGCTCCGCCCTGCCCTTGCCGCGGCAAGTGTTGCATGGATCGGCGATGACAGTGCCCGCACCTCTGCAGGCCGGGCACGTCTGCTGCACCGAGAAAAAGCCTTGCTGCATACGAACCTGCCCTCCCCCGTGGCAAGTTCCGCA
>JAYZJE010000171.1:0-4000 GCA_036164895.1 Pseudomonadota bacterium | reverse complement strand
TGGGCCCTCGTACAATGATCCCGGTGGTTGTTCCAGATTACGGACCGAGTGCATTACATGATCCGTCAGGGGTTGTTTGCCTTACCGTTTCCATTCGATTTAAAACGCCCAATAACCAGGAATATACCGAGACATACGAGAACGACACCAATCAAATAGTAAAGATACAAGCGCTCACCGAGAAATACGACGGCCATGACCGTTCCGAACACCGGTAACAGGTTTATGAATATGCTGGCACGCTTTGGCCCAACAATCTGATTCCCGACATTCCACATCAGCATACCTAAAACCGACGCAAATACCGCGAGGGTCAGAATCGCGGCGATCGCGGTGCCGTTAAACGGTACCGGACGGTACATCACCGATTCAAAAACATAAAACGCAAACAGTGCGATGCAGCCGGTAGCGATAATTGCAAACAAAGCCTCAGCGCTGGTCAACGACTCCGGAATCTTGCGGATATTCAGTGCATAGATAGCGAATCCACACGTACCAACTAATGCAACGAGGTCGCCGGCATTGAAGTCTAACGTGCTGAGCATCTGCCAGTCGCCCTTGGTCAATATGACAGACACCCCGCCAAGTGCCGAGCTAACACCGGCAGCCTGCAACAGAGTGAGCCTCTCACGAAAAAACAGCCAGCCAAACAATACCGTTAAGGCAGGCTGGGTTGTGTTAACCAATGCGACATTGATCACCGTCGTGTAGTTCAGCCCCACCAAAAGCAGCGCGGTGCAGCTAATCATCAGGCAACCGAGCGAAGCAAGCGGAAGCAGGTTGGCGCGAATAATTGGCAGCGACTGCTTCCGTCTGCGCCACACAAACGGGAGCAGTATGGGAATTGCCGTCGCCCATCGCCAGAACGCCAAACCTACCGGGGGCACTTCGGTGTGTACCGCCCTAGCGATGACATGATTCAGCGCCAAAAACAACATAGTCAGCGTCAAAATGATGTAAGCGAAACGGCGCCGGTTTGAGATTTCCCCAGACTGTGCGGCGATGGCTTCATTATCCGCAGTCATTTCAGGATTCTCTGCCAGCAAAATACCCCTACCGCACCCAGCAGCATCACGATCGTCCAAATTGCGAATCCATGCAGTGTCCAGTCGCGAATTGTCAAATCACCCGAATCAAACACCTATGCGGCGCAATTGTACCGCGGCAGTTCCGTCGCGCGTGACTAGTGTCCAGGCTCTATCACGATGCCCTGCACCTAACGATCCTTTCAGAGAATGCACTCTGCAGGTAAGTCCAAATTTCCTCCATATCACGCTAAACCATCACCCCACTCGCAGAATTCGATCTGTGCTGGGCCGGCACGGCAAGCCGGTCGATTCGGCATTTTTCGCGGTGCTATACTGCTTTAGCTGTCCAATTGGTAAGCATTGCCAGGAGAACAATGTGACCAGTACACATATCGACCGGCGGACGGTTCTTGCTGGGGGGGCAGGGCTGGCATTATCGCTAATAGATGGACCCATCCCCGCCGCCGAGGCGCGCGCAATCAACCTCGCGCCGGGTAGCCCGCTGAAGATCGAATCGATCGAAGCTTTTTGGCTGCACGATGGATCCAAAATGGGTGCTGCCTTTCCCAGACTGTTTGTACGCATTTATACCGACCAAGGCATCGTCGGTGAGGCGTACACCTTTTTCTGGCACAGCTGGAACCAAGTCATCCCGTTGCTCAACGACGGCATCGCTCCAATACTGATCGGCATGGACGCCATGCAAATCGAGAGGTGCTGGCAGGCATGCTGGCCAGCTCTGGATGTTCACTTTACCCGGGGCGTGGGTAACTCTATATTGCCGCAGTTCACGCGCGCGCTCGCAGCCGTCGATAACGCACTGTGGGATGCGGTAGGGAAAGCGCTGGAGACGCCCTGTTATCAAATGTGGGGGGCTTACACCAACGAACTTCCGGTGGTGTCTTTCGACCAGCGCTATCGACACCCTGGAGTAAATTACGACCCGGCTAAGTTCGCCAGTCACATGGCCGAGTTGGTCGAGATGGGGTATAGCGGCGTCAAACTCAAGCCAGGACGACCACCATTTACGCCGGCCGAAGATGCCGAGTGGGTGCGCATCGTGCGCGAAGCCGTCGGGCCCGACTTCATGATTCAGGCAGACGCAAACCTTCGCTGGAACGTAGAGGATGCCATTGATTTTGGTCAACGTGTCCAGGATCTTGATTTACGCTGGCTCGAAGAGCCGTGTCGCACCCGCCGCGAGATGGCCAAAGTCCGTGCGGCCACCGGCCTTCCAATCTGCGCCGGACAGTCGGAACTCACAATCGATGGGGCGCATTACCTGATGGCGGAAGACGCGATCGACATTTGCAATTACGACCCCGGCTACGGCTGTGGTCCCTCGGCCTGGCGCAAAATCTATGGACTCGCCTCGTCTTGCGGCGTCGAGATGTCAGTACATCAGCAACCACAGATGGCAGCGCACCTGATGGCAGCTACGCCCCATGGGGAAAAGCACGGCATAGAGATTTACATGCGCGATGTCGACCCCTATTTCTATGAAATGATCGAGAATCAAACGCCCATCGAGAACGGCAAGTACCGTTTACCGGAAGGCCCGGGGTTTGGCTTTATCTACGACGAAGACATCATCGCCAAGTATCGCCACGACACATAGCGGGCACCTAGCCACTGCGGATGTGTGAATTGCTTGCCCCTTAAATCGGATATCAGCACCAATTCTCGAAAATGCTGAAGGTCAGGAACCCAAACTATCTAGAGCCCTTCGGAAAACTTCCGCAGATTGCGCGCCGGAAAACGAATATTTGCCATCGAATGTGAAAAACGGCACGCCGTTTACGCCCTGTCGGATAGCCTGCTGGCACTGCTCGTCCACTGCACGTTTACCGTCGTCGGTTTTCAAACGTGAGCTGACCTGACCCCCGTCCATGCCCGCCTTCTCATCAACTGCAACCAGCGTTTCGATGTCCCCGATATCTGCGCCTTCGCAAAAAAACACCTGGAACAGTTCTTCCGCTACCTCGTTCTGTACGCCCTCAGCATATGCCCACTCGAGAAGCCTGTGGGAATCCATCGTAGTCGGCCGGCGCTGAATTTTATCGAACCGGAACTCAATCCCGACGGACTCTCCAACCTGTTGCAGATCGGCTTGCATACGCTTCACCGCGACTTCCCCGTATTTACGGCTCAAACTCTCGAGGTAATCACAACCTTGCAACGGGATCGATGGATCCAATTGAAAGGGCCGCCAACGAATTTCTGCCGCAGGCCTATTCAGCGCCAATATAGCTTCTTCGAGCCGCCGCTTCCCAACAAAACACCAAGGACAGACGGTGTCCGAAACGACGTCGATTTTCATAACGGCCAGTTTGATGGTTCGGGATCGTGGAATACGTAGACTGCAACCGCCACACCAAAACCAACGCCTAAACCGATTCCGACCCCGATGGCAATACCAATGCCAACGTTACCGAAAAATCCGCCGGCAACCCCGCCCAGAATAAAGCCGCCCGTAATGCCGAGCGGCAAGGCAGCTTTGCCCCAACTCGAAACTTTCTGATTTGGTCGCCTGTGCATTTACACTCCAGACATTTTGGCAACGCTTTAGCTGGTTACTCAAGTACACCTGGTTGCGCTGTGTCGCGGTGCCCAACCGGTTTCATTTTATCTGTTCTGAACCCGCTGCCGAATCACCAGATTTCTTCGTAGCGTACAACCACAGCAATCTTGCAGCCGCAAACAGCACCAAAGTTCCGAAGATCGCGTCAACAATAATCGCCCCGCCAACACCAGTATATGGACGATAACCAGCAACAACGGCCACCGCAACGAACAAGCTCACGGCACCCCCAAGTGCGAGAAAAATCGAAAGCGCTCGAGCCGCTATAGCCATATTATTATCCGTAAAAACGTGAAAAACTCGTGAAACTCTAGAGAGCTTGGCAGTGATTGCGATCCTATTTGAACAGTAAATCAGTTTCCACGGTCCACTCTAACGTGATGCCCGTCAA
>JAYZJE010000170.1:0-3897 GCA_036164895.1 Pseudomonadota bacterium | reverse complement strand
CGCGGAAGGGCTTCGGCAGGTGGCGTTGGCCTGCCACGCCAATACCCGCGCGCTGGTTGAGGGTCTGACTGAGCTACCGGGCATTACCCAGGCCTTTGATGCGCCGTATTTTCACGAGGCTGCGTTACACCTGGACCGGGCCGCTCCGGAGTTACTCGCGGCGCTGGCGTCGCAGGGAATCCTCGGCGGCTACGACTTGTCCGCAGACTACCCGGAACTGGATCCGGCGTTACTCGTGTGCGCTACTGAGACGCGGACTGCGGGTGACATTCAACGCTATCTGCAGGCCGCTGCCAGCCTTTTTTATGAGTCCAGTCAGGCTGCAGGCTGAGCTAGGATGACGGAGCCCATCATCTTTGAATACCAAGGCAGCCGGCGCCAGTCTTTTACGCCTTTGCCGGACGAACCGATCGATCTGCAGCAAGACGCGCTGCGCCAGGATCAGTTGTTGATGCCACAGGTGTCCGAGTTGCAGGCCGTCAGGCATTACACGCGCTTGTCCCAGTTGAATTATTCCATCGAAACGAATTTTTATCCGCTGGGATCGTGCACGATGAAATACAACCCTAAAATCTGTAACCGGCTGGCAATGCTGCAGGGATTCTTAGCCAGACACCCGCTGGCCCCAGAGGAACAAGGTCAGGGGTTTCTGCAATGTCTGTTCGAGCTGCAGCAGATGCTGGAGCAAGTGACCGGCATGGCGGAAGTCTCGCTGACTCCGATGGCTGGGGCCCAGGGGGAGCTGGCCGGGGTGGCGATAATCCGAGCCTACCATCTGAGTCGGGGCGACACCCACCGACGCCAAATCATTGTGCCAGATGCTGCGCACGGCACCAATCCGGCCACGGCAACCATGTGCGGATGCGAAGTCGTTGAATTGGCAACGCGCCCGGATGGTGACCTGGACCTGGATGCTCTGCGAACAGTGGTTGGACCGAAAACCGCCGGGATCATGCTAACGAATCCATCAACGTTGGGTGTTTTTGAACGCCAGATCGAGGCGATCGCCGAGACCGTTCACGACGCGGGAGGGCTGCTGTATTACGACGGCGCCAATCTCAACGCGATTCTGGGCAAGATCCTCCCGGCCGATATGGGCTTTGATGTGATGCACCTGAACCTGCACAAGACTTTTTCAACGCCGCACGGCGGTGGCGGTCCCGGGTCCGGCGCCGTTGGCGCCAGCGAACGACTCCGGCCATTTTTGCCGGTACCGGTCGTGGAGCGGCGCGATGGCGTATACGTCTGGGCTACCGAGTCTGACCGCCCGAAAACGATCGGCAGGCTGTCGACCTACATGGGAAACGCCGGGGTATTGTTGCGGGCCTACGTTTATATGCAGATGCTGGGGAAGGAGGGTATGCCGCGCGTCGCCGATTTCGCAACGCTGAATGCAAATTACCTAATGACTTGTCTCGCAGAGGCTGATTTCGACTTGGCGTTTCCGCAACGGCGCGCCAGCCATGAGTTTATTATTTCGCTGAAAAAGGTGATGCGGGACACTGGCGTAAAAGCCATGGATTTTGCCAAAGCGTTGCTGGACCGTGGCATGCATGCGCCGACGACGTATTTCCCGTTAATAGTGCCGGAATGTTTGCTGATCGAGCCTACGGAAACAGAATCGAAGCAAATGCTGGACACGTTTGTTGCCGCCCTTGTTGAACTGCGAGAACTGGCGTATACCGATCCGAAACAACTGACGATGGCGCCGCACAGCACGCCGGTGCGAAGACTCGATGACGTGCGCGCTGCCAAACAACCGGACCTTACATGGAAGGGGATACCCAATCCAACCAGCAAATAGTGTTGAACTTTGCTTGCAGCTGCTATGCAGTCACCGAAGTTTTTGATACGAGCGTTGCTTGCGATGTGACGATTTGAATGCTCGATGTTGATGCAACCAAAACCGTGCGCTGTAGCGCTACTGATCACCTGCTTAGCTGCCGTTGGCGCGCGTGCACAGCCCAATAGCGAGACCGAACTGCCTGCCTGGCGCAGCACTTTGGAACGCATTTCATCGGCGGTGGTATCGATCAAGGTCGATAGCACGCGAGCCTTCGACACGGGGTGGAACCAGTCTATCGAGGCCACCGGATTCGTCGTTGACGCGCAACAGGGCCTAATTCTGACCAATCGGCATGTGGTGACGCCGGGCCCGGTCAGGGCGGAGGCGCTGTTCCTGAACCAGGAGGAAGTCGAATTGCTGCCGGTGTACCGTGATCCGGTGCACGATTTTGGCCTGTTCCGGTATGACCCGACAGTTTTGAAATACATCCAACCGGTGGAACTTGAACTCGTGCCCGAGGCGGCTCAAATTGGTCGCGAAATACGGATTGTCGGGAACGATGCCGGCGAACAATTGGCGATATTGTCAGGTACGATCGCGCGGCTGCGCCGGCAGGCGCCGAATTATGGACCCGGTGAGTACAACGATTTCAACACGTTCTATTTGCAAGCCGCTTCCGGGACTTCCGGTGGTTCTTCGGGTTCACCGGTGATTGACATCGAGGGCCAGGTTGTGGCGCTGAATGCCGGCGGGTCCAGTATGGCCGCGTCGAGTTTTTTTCTGCCGCTACAACGGGTCAAGCGTGCGGTGGAGTTGATTCGTGCCGGCGAACAGGTGGCACGAGGAACCCTCGAAACCGTATTTGTTCATCGAGCCTTCGATGAATTGCGCCGGTTGGGATTGCAGGAAGCCACCGAAGGCATGGTGCGAAGTTTGTTCCCCGACCAAACCGGTATGCTGGTCGTGGATCAGGTGTTACCCGAAACGGCTGCTTCCGAATGGCTGGAAGTGGGGGACATCCTCGTCAAGGTTGATGGAAATTACGTTACGGATTTCGTGCCGATGGAAGCGGTACTCGATTCACGGGTTGGTGGCACGACAAGTCTGATTCTCGAGCGCAACGGCGAATTGCTGCATCGCGAGGTCCCAATTCAGAATTTGCACGCAATCACGCCGGATGAATACATCCAGTTTGGTGACGCCGTCGTGCACGACTTGTCTTATCAGCAGGCGCGCCACTTTAATCGTGCCCTCGATGGGGTTTACGTGGCAAATCCCGGCTATGTGCTCGGTACCGCTGCAATTCCGCGCGGCAGCATTATCGTTGCACTAAACGGCGCAACGGTCAGTGATCTCGATTCCCTGGAAAGCGCTTTGGAGGGACTGATAGACCGGCAGGAGACTGCAGTCCGGTACTTCACCTTCGAGAATCCGCGTGCCAGCAAGCTGAGAATTATCCGCATGGATCGGCGCTGGTTCCCGGCGGTCCGTTGCCATCGAGACGATACCAACGGCGTGTGGCCCTGCGAACCGCTGAAACCGGCTGGTGGCGCAGCAACACCAGAGCCCAGCAGCGCCAGTTTTGTTCGGCACCGGGAATCGGTTGTCCGCGCGGTTGCGCCGTCGCTGGTTCAGGTGCATTACGATATGCCATACACCATTTCCGGTGTTGCCGAGCAGCACTATTACGGCACCGGGCTGATCCTCGACACGGAACGCGGCTATGTGGTTGTCGACCGGAACACCGTGCCGGAATCGATGGGGGATGTGCGGATCATATTTGCCGGTTCGCTGGAAGTTCCCGGCGAGGTTGTATACATCCATCCGCTGCATAATCTAGCGATGCTGTCCTACCACCCTGCGTTGATCGGGTATACGCCGGTTAAATCGGCGCAACTCAGCAAAACGCTGCCGCAACCCGGGGATGAGATACGGGTTATCGGGTTGCGCCGTGATAACAAGCTGATTCATCAGGCTGCCAAGGTTGCATCGATTGAACCGGTGAACTTTCCGTTGTCACGAACGCTGCAATTTCGCGACAGCAACCTGGAAACCCTTGCGCTGATCAACGGTCCTAGCGGTATCGACGGGGTTATTGTGGATAAGCGCGG
>JAYZJE010000169.1:0-4490 GCA_036164895.1 Pseudomonadota bacterium | reverse complement strand
TCACCGGGGGCGTCCGCTGGACGGACGAACAGAAGGACTTTGTCATGGACCATGAGCGCTTCGGCGACAACATTTTCAATGTCGTCATCGGGCCGTTTTTCCCCGCTGCAACAAACCATATCCTGTTGAGCCATGATAGCGAGGAGTGGACGCCGAGAGTGGTGCTGGAGTACACCTTTGCGGACACGGGTATCCTGGCGTATGGGTCGGCAGCGAAAGGGCTGAAGGGTGCTGGATTCAGCGCCATCGCTCTGGTGAGCACTTCTCCGGTCAGCGTCTATGATGCGGAAAGCAACTGGACCTATGCGGCTGGCATGAAGGCCGAGTGGCTGGGTGGCCGGTTGCGGACCAACTTGGAGTATTTCTTTTCGGATATCGAAGACATTCAACAGAATGCCACCGACGCGCAAGGAGCGGGTTTTGAGTTCCCGGTGCAGAATTCCGGTGATGCCGAAATCCAGGGCTTGGAGTTCGAAATCACCGCCGTGCCCATCGACGGTCTGAACGTGTTTGTCACTGGTTCCTTGATGGATGGCAAATACACAAGCCTGAACACCGCCAGCGCGGCGGCAGCATCGATCCCACAACTTGGGCTCGACTGGCCCGATACGCCCCAGACGCCGGATTACGCGATCAGCATAGGTTTCGACTACACCTTCGATTTGCCGACGGATGGGCTTGGCGATTTCACGATCGGCTTAGATTATTACGAGATCGATGACTATGTCACCGCGGCAACCAACGACTTCCACAATTCAGGTTGGGACCAATTGAATGGTTTCATCTCTGTGGACGTGGGGGATCACTGGGAACTGAGGCTGACCGGCAGAAATCTCGGTGACGACATTAACATCACGTCCGGCAGTCGCGGCTTGGGTGGTTTTAGTTTGCTGCCGCCGCGGGAGGTCATGTTCACGGCTTCGTACCGGATGTAGGCAGAACTGTCGCAATCAAACCCGGCTCAGGCTGGGCAAAAAAACCGCCTCATCCGAGGCGGTTTTTTTTGATTCTGACGTCTTATCCGTTGGGAAAACCCGATCGCACATTCTTCAGGTACAAATCCGCGATGTAAGTGATCGGAGCATTCGGCGCTTCGATCCAGGCGTTAAGTTTCCATGCCCCCGAAGTTTCCTTGAGCAATGCGATGACGTGATTGTCACCGCCCATGGATTGACCAGCCCACCCGAACGGGCTCCCATCCATGAGTTTTGCGTCTGCCGAGAATTTGATCTCCCAGCGCATGCGCATAGCGACCAGTCGGCGCTCGGTTCCGAGGGGCTGCGACCGAAGCCCTGAGAATGTCAGTTCAATGGCGTCATTGAAGCCCTCATTGTGCTTCCAATAGGCCCGCAGGTCGTTCCAGTCATTGAATACCCCGTCAACTTCTTCTGCCTTGTAAAATGGAGCGGGTTCTTCAGTATCCCAGAAGGATTCGATTTGTTCCGCGGCGTTAAGATTCCACGCTTGCCGATACTGTGCGAAGAAATCCTCGATTTTTTGCATGGGTATGCTCCGGGGTGCGACTGGTTTGACCAGCTATCATACAATCTGCCGACTACATTTAGTCGACGATCGAGGGCCGTTTAGTCGCCCCTGGACATGGTGTTCTGCGGCGATTTGGTTTACAACTAACCGTTAAATCGGAGAGCCGCATGCCATCAACAGCGTTTTCTGGTCCAGCCACTATCTCCAGGTGGCTTATTACGATCGCGACGGTTGTCTATGGTCTCATTCCACCTTTGGTTGATCTGAGCCAAACTCACGTATTTCATCCCGATTGGACTCCGCATGCCCGGCTTCACGCGGTCTGGCAGCTGGGCACCAATTCCGGTTTGGCACTGCTGGCCTTGTACCTGATGTGGGTCAAGCGCAATAACGATCTGCTGAGAATAAGAATTGCAGGACTGATAGGCCTGTTGGTGTATGGCGGATTCTTTGCCAGTGCTTTGACGCATCCACTTTTTGGCGGCGGACTTGTCGCTGAACAGAACGGGGTGTCAACATTTATGGAGCTTTACGGCAATGTCATAGTTTTCGCCCCGATGATCATCCTGGTAACCATCGGACTATGGCTGAGCGGAAGAGGTGTTGCTGACTAAGCTACGACACGGCGCGCCTGTCTTGTCACTCATCCACAGAATTGTTCCACCGATTTAAATAGCACGTTTTAGCCGCTGAAAATGCAAGAGCACTGCAATGCTCTGCGTGGTCTTCAGCTTCGACTAAAGCGATCACATCTACTTCCACCAGCAAGCCCGGCAGGGCAAGGCCTGAGACCCCAAGGATAGTTGATGCGGGTTTTGCATCCGCCGGGAAAAATTTGCCTTGGGCCTCGTACACGGGTGTGGGGTCAGTGCCCTGTCCCAGTCCTACGATATAAACCGTGATGCGAACCACATCAGCAGCTGATCCGCCCACGGCGGCCAATGCTATGCGAATGTTCTCGTAGGTTAACTCGGCCTGCTCCGCTAGGCTCTCCGGCATGCTGTAGTCGGCCCGTAACCCAGCCTGCCCGGCGAGAAAAACCATCTTGCCGCCATTTGCTGTGACAACCTGACGATAACCAGCAGGCTGAGCCATGCCGTCCGGATTAAGCCTTTGAATCTTTGCGTCTGCCCAGACCATTGGGCTGACCAAGCTGAAGAACAATGCCGTAATTAAAGTTTGTTTGATCATTTTGGTGTTCCCTTCCATTAGACTGTCATCGGTAGATTAACTACGATTATCCAATCGTACATTTTAATGGTAGAGGGCGCCAACGCGCTTGGATTTGGCCGCCCGCCGCAGTAACCTTAACTCTACGTAGCCTTTGATGCGACAACGAATAACGGTTTTTACTGGTCTCCTCAGCCTCTTCGTTGCCCAATCGGCGCTGGGACATGCAACGATTTGGCCAAAGGAATCCATGGTGAGCGCGTTTGAGAAATACACGATTCGAATCCCGAACGAAAAGGAGAGTCCTACCATTCGGATCGAGGCTGAGTTTCCCCCAGAAGTGACGGTATATTTCTTCAGGGTTACACCCGGTTGGACTGTTGAGCATCACAAGAATGCGGATGATAGGATCATCGGCGCAACGTGGAATGGTGGGTCAATAGGTCCCAGCGAGTTCGCGGAATTTAGTCTTATGGCTCTTAACCCACCAGAAGTGGCGACCTTTGCTTGGAAGGTCGTTCAGGTTCACCTGGACGGGAGTCGATCGGAGTGGGTAGGGGACCGTGACGCCGAAAATCCCGCGCCGACAACGATGGTAAAGTGAACCCTTCGTGAGTTACGGTTATAGGCATGATTGAAGCTAAAGAAACATTGCATACATTGGTCGCAAGCGTGATGCCTCAGAGGCACAGGCCGTTAACCCATTTCTTCTTTGCCGTGCTGATGGCGGCGTGTGTTGCAGGGGGAATCCTGGTGCCTCCTGTGGCCGTAGCTGCCGAGCCGCCAACGGTCCTGATTACCGGGGCCAGTCGCGGCATGGGGTTCGAGTTTACCCAACAGTATGCTGAAAAAGGTTGGACGGTGATCGCCACGTGCCGCTCACCGGCCGAGGCGGATGCGCTCCAAGCTCTAGCGGCGAGACTGACCAATGTGACGATCGCGGCAATGGATGTTACGGACTCCGTGCAAATCGAAGCGCTGGCAAAGGAATACCAGCATGCTTCAATCGATGTGCTGCTAAATAACGCCGGAATTTTTGGGTACGAACATCTGCAGACGCTTGATGTCCTAGATTACGACACTTTTGAGCAAGTCATGGCGGTGAACGTTTACGGCCCACTGAAAGTATCTCAAGCCTTTGCAGAGTCAGTTGCTGCTAGCAATCAGAAAAAGATCGTTACGCTGACCACCGGACTTGGCTCCATGACCTTGACGGAACAGACGGGTGGCGGTTACTACTTCTACCGAGCGAGCAAGGCCGGTGTGAATATCGTCGGGCGTGCTCTCGCTGAAGACCTGCGAGACGAGGGAATTCTGATCGGCTTGTTCAACCCGGGCATCGTCAATACCGATTTTCTCAAATGGACAACCTATAAGGGTCCTACAATCGAGCCTGAGGAAGCCGTTGCGCATTTGATCCGCTTGATCGAGGGACTCAACGAGGAGAATCACGCGATCATGACCAATTATGACGGTACCCCCATACCGTGGTGACTGGCGCGGATTCGCCAAGCTGCTGATTTGGAAAGGCAGACTGAACTACCTGTTCGCCGCACGCTCGGCTATCGATAATCACACTTAAAGGAGAGACAGCCATGAGCACCAACGTCATTCGCAATCCACATAACGACTACCGCAATCGCAGCGTGGACATTCCACCCGGCTCGCGTATTCTCTACATCTCCGGTCAGACCGCGACCGACGAGAACGGGCATACTCCGCCCGATGCCGAGGCCCAAGCCGATATCGTCTATGCGCGTGTAGTCGAAACCCTGGACGATGCCGGCATGGATGTCAGCGACGTGGTCAAAACCAACCTCTATATGACTAACCCG
>JAYZJE010000168.1:0-3603 GCA_036164895.1 Pseudomonadota bacterium | reverse complement strand
ACCAGGCGATGCTGCGCAACGCACGGGAACCTTTCCGAGCGCTAAGAGCGATGCCTTCATTCGGCCGAACGTTTCCTCCGACGTTAACGTTCCGACGCCCACCTCCACAAGCGGCATCAGATGCGCCGGATTAAGCCAATGTGCGTTCAAAAAGCGAGATGGGTCTGTAACGAATTTAGCGAGTTCATCAACATTGAGCGTCGAGGTGGTCGATGCCACGATCGCATCCGCAGCAGCATGTTGGCTTATCCATTCAAACGCAGCCTTTTTTGCATCAATAATTTCCGGCACGGCTTCAAAGATGAAATTCGCATCTGACAAATTGCATTCTTTTTCAGTCGCTCGAGTAATTCTAATGTTATTCAGAATTTTTTCGATGCGATCCGTATGCAACAGACCGACATCCGACGCGAATGCAAGATCCTTGCCGATTTCCTCTTTGACCGCTCTACGAAGTTTTTTCTGATCGCCTTCGCTGCGGTCTTTAAGATCCACTAGGCACGCAGGAACTCCAGCTACCGCATAACTTTGGGCGATGCCACGGCCCATACGTCCCGCTCCGACAATGAAAATTTCCTTTTGTGTCATTTGAGGGTGACCATTCCGTCGTGCAGCAGTGTTTGCATGTCTGCCGTCGATAATTTGTCGAGTCCTAAATTCTCCAGCGAGCGGCCAAGAGCATACAAGTCCTCCCCGGTAATTGCGCTGCCCATTGCAAGCAGTGCCTCGCCTATTGGCATCGGCTTGCCGGCCCAGCGTCCGACGGACGTAAACAAAGACAGGCCGAGGGCCGTATCTTCAAGCATGTACCGGTGCGTTTGCAGATCAATGTCTTCCCGCCAGTCACCGCTATCAGTTAGTTCATCATGCGCCTTGCGACCGTACATCCATTCGTCGCCATCGTCCTGGTAGTGGTCCCGGAGTGGGAAGTGCGGTGCCTTGTATCCAAGTGCTTTGCGGATAGCGATCCGTTCCTGGTCGAGTCGATCCGTGACGTGCCTAGTCGAAGGCTGCGTGCCTTCGTTGTGAATATCCCAGGTCTCAAAGTGCTCCAGAGGGGCAGCATTCATGATAATCAGCGGTGGATGAATAATCGGTCCTGCATTCATTAAGGCACCACTCAAGGCATCTTCTATGCGTTCGACAGATGGGTAGGCGTCTTCGAGAACTCCGAATGCGTGATCTGCATTGCGAGCCGGAAAAACGCCTGTTGGCAGCCGCGTCGCGTAACCGCTGACGACGATTTCAGTCGGTCCGTGTTTACGCACCAGGTATGGAAGAGTGCCGGTCTCCGCAAAACTTACATCGACCTCCGGACGCACCTCGTATAACGCTTTCGCGAACAGAAAAGATCCAAATGTACCAGGTGGCAAGAAAACGACCTGGCCCGGCTCTAACACCTGCGCAAGCTGCGGCGCCAAGCTTTCGTGAGTCGTCGCCGGCAGCGGTATTACAATTAATTGCGCTCCACGAACCGCTTCGCCCAAGTCATTCGTAATTGTGTTGATCGTAACCTGGCGGTCGCCATTTCGGTCTTTGACCGTAAGCCCGCCTGCCCTCGAGACAGCCTCATGGCCTTCCTTATCACGCCGCCACCAGCGAACATCATGCGCTTGCTCGGAAAATTCGGCCGCTGCGGCAAATGAGCCATTGCCACCACCAATGACGGCTATGTCCATAAAGGCCAACCCCCCTGCTGCTCTACGGGTATGACGAACGTACGGACAGTTTGACGCTCAATACCGTGCCGGACTTTTGCAACGTCCTGATCGCGCTTTGCGAAGAAACCGCGGACGGCAACAACCGAAATTACTTCGCATAGAACCGCCATTGGTTTTCCTTTTTTTGTTCTTACTTCTCGTGATCCAGCTTGGTTGCAGAAGCTGAGATATGAATTAAGGGTCCTAACGAAAAGTAAGGTTAACTCGAGACTGCTCTGAGAAATTTTAGGCAACCCGTACATGGTTTAACGCTCTAACGGTCGAGGCGTAGTACTGTGGACGGCATTAGCCTAATTTCTCCTGTATAACCCGGTGCGGGCCTCTTCTAGGCCCTAGTCTGTGATGCATCATTGCACTTGTTGGTAAACCACGAGCCCATCGACAAGGGTCTTTAGTACTTTCACATCGCTAATTCGCTCCACCGGTATGTCAAACAGATTCTGGTCCAGAACGATAAAGTCCGCTTGCTTACCGACTTCTATTGTGCCCGTTTGCTCCGCCGACTTGGCGGCCACTGAACCATTACGGGTAAAAATGCGGATCGCAGTTGCCAAGTCCACCGCCTCTTCCAGCCCTAACTCAGCGCCTGAATTACTATACGGGTCTTTGCGGCTGACCATCGCTTCAATTCCAGGCCAGGGGCTGGGATCGGGAACAACCGAAGGCCAATCAGATCCATAAACCACCAGTGCCCCCGAATCAGATAGGGACCTTGCTGGGAAGAAGCGCGAAACACGTTCACTACCGATGACCTTCTCCATGGCCGCTGTCACCGGTGATGGATACCAGAGAATTGGAGACATCTCAGCCGTCACATTTAATTGATGAAAGCGGGGTAAATCATCTGCATGGATCAGTTCCGCATGGGATACCTCATGCCTGAGACCGGAGTCGCCGTTCACTTTACGCGCTGCTTCGAAGGCATCCAGGGCAACACGCAGTGAGCGATCACCGGTGGCATGAATCTTTACGGTTAATCCCAGTGCGTCCAGTTCTATTAGGTCCAGCCGGAGTTGCTCCGGCGTGTGAATAAGTTTACCAGTGAATTTGTCACCATGGAGTTCATCCGGGACATAAGGCTCCAGCATCGCGGCTGTGCGAGTCGGTGGTATACCGTCCAGCATGATTTTGATGAAATCGGTATTGACGTTTTTCCCACGGTAATTGTCGCGTAGAAGAAGATTTTGCCGTTCCTGCTCCAGCGTATCGTTCCAAGCCATGCGCCAGCCAATGCTGGTTGCAACCTTCATGGTCAACGAACCTTTTTCATCTAGCCGTTTGTATGCCCCGAGGATGCTGCTAGAGGTCAAGGCGTCTTTAATCGAAGTAACACCCATTTTATTCATTTCAGCCATGGCCCACTGCACCGCCTGTTCATACTGAGCGTCGCTATAGCGGGGTAACTTTCGCATGGTTTCGTAATAAGCATTGTCAATGAGTATTCCAGTAGGTTCGGTCGTTCCCGCTTCACGGGCGATAACACCGCCATTAGGATTCGGTGTATCGCTGTTGATCCCCATAGCTTCAAGAGCTGTCGAGTTTAACCAGCCGGCGTGTACCGTGGAGTCGCCTAGGTGAATAGGATGTTCGGTGCTAATGGCATCTAGAATGTGTTTATGCGGGGCGGTATCTGATCCGATAAGCTCATTAGCCCACTGGCCGCCAATGATCCATTCACCCTTTGGGGCGTTTGCGGCACACTCTGTCAGTTTCGCTACGATCTGATCCATGGAGTGAGTGAACGGAAAACTGCATTGGAAATTGTATTTCTCTCCGCCCTCGCTCGGATGCACATGCATGTCATGAATCCCTGGCATCGCGAAGCTGCCCTCAAGGTCGATCAGCTCTGTGTCTGCTCCTGCCAGCGCCTGGACGTCTTCGT
>JAYZJE010000167.1:0-5818 GCA_036164895.1 Pseudomonadota bacterium | reverse complement strand
ATTTTGGGTTGGACCAGAGCCAATATACGGCAAAATTTGAAAGCGCCAATATGCCGGACTGTAAAACGAACCGTAAAGGCACTCAGACGTATCGGTTTATTAAACAGCACATCAGGAATATAGGTCGCATGATGGAGATCGGGTGTGGTAATGGGCGTGTTCTGTATCTAGCAAAAGCGGATGGCTGGTACGTTGAGGGAATGGAACTGTCCGCTGAATTCGCTGACGCAATTCACGCTGAGCAAGGCATAGAGGTTCATGTCGCAGATTTTTTGGAATACTCAGTACCACTAGATCAGAAATTTGATCTAGTGGTACTACGCCATGTACTCGAACACTTGCCGTATTCAATTGACGCCATGCGGCAGATCAAGGCGCTGTTGAATAATGGTGGTTACGCAGTCCTCGAATTTCCGAATATCGCGTCGGTTGGTTACCAGATAAAGCGGTTAATGAAAAAATGTGGGTTTCGATTAAACAAATTTCATCCTGACTGGCGGCCTGGGCACTGTAACGAGTTCTGCCGAGAGTCGTTTGAATATTTACTTACCAAAACGGGCTTGGAATTAGTGAAGTGGGAGACCTATTCGTCCAAACCCGTCACTAACGCTTTCTACCAGTTATTTCCGATCGGTACCAAGGCGAGAGCGCTGGTCCGGACAAATACCCTGACATCAGGGCACTGAGAAACGCGTCGCTTGCGCCACTCAGTTATCACGTAGGCACTTTATTCGCTGGGTGCTGGAGTCTCGATCAGTTCGATCCATTCGCCGGCTGGTCCAACCGTAACGCCGACGTTGCGTCCATCGTAAGGAAATTCTGCTATCCGCCGCGGTGCGCTGCGCCATTCCAGTTGTGCCGGGTCCAGGCCTTCGGCCGTAAAGGCGACCGCTGCGATGCCTGACGGCAGGTGCCCCGTGTTGCTGGAGCGGGCGCCGATGGCGGGTGGGTACTCGTCCAGTTCGATCAGATAACCTGGGGCGATGGCAGCCACGGCCAAAGGAAAGGTGCTCTCTGGGTCGAGGCCGTTCGCATTAGATATTACGGAAATCTGAAACGGAGTGGCCGGCTCAGACGGTGCACCAAGCGTGCCTGCGTAAAAGCGCCGCAGTGCATCCATGGATGGGCCGCCCACGACCATGATGAAAACCCGTTCGATGCCATAGTTAGCGGTGAGCCCGAATGCCCGCTCCATGCGTGGGTTCGATGTCAGGTAAAGTACCTCATTGCCGGGCCCCAGTGCCTGAAGGGCGCGCGGCGCATCTGGTGCATTCCAGAGGTCCTTGGGTGGTCCGATAACCTTAAACGGCGAATCGGCTAGGCGGTCAGCTAGCTCGTCGGGATTGGCAACCAGAATTTCGGTCGCATTCCAGCCCCAACTGGTCATAGGTGCATAGTCTGGCACCTGTTCGTCCTCGACGAAGCGTAAATACACCGGCGCTCCGCCCGAAGGCTGTAGAATCATGCTGGGCTGACCGGCCATCGCTGGAGCATTCCACAGCGCGGCCAATTCGGCAGATACTGCAGCATCCTCGATCAGTTTATACCCTAGGTAATCCTGGTAGGCCACGTCCACACCGTTGAGGTTGGCCATCGTGATCGTAATTATAAGTATTTCTTTCAACATATTATTAAACTTTATTAATGTTATTAGTTATAGCATTTTCGGTTATCGTGAGGGTTAGCTAGTCGCTACTGCTGCATATTCTAACGTGGCACCTAGCGCAGCCCAAGCTAAGGCAACCAAATTTTTTAGGGTTTAGCACGCGTATCCCTAAGCGGCACCGTGGTTTGGTGGGTATCGGAGAATGGGTTAATGTGCGGGCTCATTGGAACGGGGAACTAAATTCGATGCCAGCAATCTCCTTAAACACCCAAACCTACCGCTGGGTCATTCTGTTTTGTTCATTTTTGACCCTGTGCGTATCCAATGGAATGACCTTGGCGGGACCGACCGTTTTCGATGAGGAAATTCTCAAAGGGTTAGCCCAAATTACCGGCAGTGAGATACCTTTGGGAGCATTCAAGCTGACCGGCCTGATCATGTTTTTTACCGCCGGTGGTCTCGGATTTTTTGCCGGGGCTTTGGCGGATCGAGTGGGGGTAAAACCTTTAATGTTGATTGGTTTGGCGATGCTGGCCGCCGGGAATTTCCTTTATGGCCAGATCCAGTCACTGACCAACCTTTATTGGGTCTACGCGGGTTTCGGTCTGTCCCTGACCCTCTGCGGATTGATGCTGAATGTCATGTTGGTATCCCGCTGGTTCGTGCACGGGCGGGGGTTAGCGATAGGTTTGTTGCTGGCCGGAACTAGTCTAGGCAACGGATTTTTTCCGCCTCTAAACGCTTGGTTACTTGGGATCATCGGAGACTGGCGCGAGGTGTTTGCATGGATTGCCCTGATCCCGCTGGGTTTAATTCCACTGCTGTTGGTGGTGCTGAAGGAAAGGCCGGTGGGAAGCACCAGCAACGATCCGAGCGGTGCAACTGGCGCGGTGGGTAAAGCTCAGACATCCGGCTATACGTTGTTAGAAGCACTGAGCAGTCTAAATTTCTGGGTGCTGGCTATCATCGCTATGTTCACTTTCTACGCCATACTCGCGATGGGCACGCATACATTTTTGTACCTGCGTAGCGAAGGCTATGAGCCGCAGATCGCGGCAACAGGCGCGACGATTTTGTTTGTTGGCGGATTGATCGGAAAAATAATCAGCGGGTATTGTGCGGAAGTGGTTGGTCGTAAGCGCGTGTTGCTGACGGGTCTGATATTGATGTTGGTCGGTTCAGGTACGCTGGTTGCTGCAATCATACTCAGCAATGCATGGGCGCTTTGGCTGGGGTTAGTGTTTTTCGGTTTCGGCTGGGGCGGCATTTACACGCTGCTGCAACTATTGGCAGCGGATTTGTTTGGTCTTTTGGCATTGGGCAAGATATTGGGGGTAATTAATGTCATGGACACCATCGGTGGTGGATTGGGTCCGTGGTTGACTGGTGTATTGTTTGAGGTTCAAAAGTCCTATGTCCTGCCGTTCACGGTAATTACCGGTCTGCTGCTGGCAGCCACCTTGGTGGCTGCCTTACTGCGTCCCGAACAAGGGGTGCACCAATCGGTAGCGCTCGACGACGCATAGGGTTAAGTTGGTCGCCGATTTCCCGCATGTGCGGGGCGGCGGTCTGGGGAGGGGCGAGTCCATGGATGAACAACTGTGACCAAGGCATTTAGACCAAGTCAAAGCCTCAAAGCTGTGCGTTACGAGATACGCGGCAGCCTAGCGCAAAGGGCGCAGGAGCTGGAGCGCCTGGGGTATGAGGTTATTTCACTGAATATCGGCAATCCAGGCCTGTTTGGTTTTCGCACCCCCGAAACCATGCGGCTGGCAATGATCGAGAATCTCCACAGCAGCGAGCCCTATTGCCATCAGAAGGGCGTGTTTTCGGCACGCGAGGCCGTGGTTATGCAGCAACAGGACCGGGGTATTCAGGGCGTGACCGCAGAGGAGGTATTTATTGGCAATGGCGTCAGTGAACTAATCGACCTGTCGCTCCGAGCGTTGCTCAATTCTGGAGACGAGGTTCTGATACCGAGTCCGGACTACCCGTTGTGGACCGCAGGAGTGACGTTAAATCAGGGCAGAGCAGTGCATTACGACTGTTTGCCGGAGAATGGATTCTTACCGGATCCTGCGGCGCTGGAAAAGCTAATGAGCCGGCGAACGCGAGCAATTGTTGTCATTAACCCGAATAATCCCACCGGAGCTGTGTACCCGCGGGAATTACTGGAGAGTATCGTTAGATTGGCGGAAAAGCGCGAGCTGGTTGTTTTCAGCGACGAAATTTATGACCAGATGGTTTTCGATGATGCTGAGTTTGTGCCGATGGCCAAACTAGTCAATAAAACTCTGTGTGGCAGCTTTAGCGGCTTATCCAAAGTTTATCGAGCCTGCGGTTATCGTGTCGGCTGGGTAACTTTTAGCGGTGATCTGGATTACGCCGTAGATTACCTGCATGGGCTCGAACTGTTGGCTTCGTTGCGCCTGTGCAGCAATGTTCCCGGCCAATGGGCTGTGCAGACCGCGCTGGGTGGGTTTCAGAGCATACGAGAACTGGTCAGCCCCGGCGGTAGACTCTACGAATCCCGTCAGGCGGTTATCGATGCCGTGGCGGCCAGCCCTTACTTGGATCTAATCGCCCCTGCTGGTGCCATGTACGCCTTTGTAGGCGTGAATCAAAGCCGGCTGCCGGCATTCGATGACCATCAGTTCGCGCGGGATCTGTTGGAATCGAAACATGTGCTGGTTGCGCCTGGAACCAGCTTCAACGTGCCGTACAACAATTTTTTCCGAATCACGATCCTGCCCGATGCGATGCTGCTGAAGGACGTGTTCCGGCGCATCGACAGCGTGCTGGCCGGCTACGCTAACGAACAGAGACTTGAATCTGTCTCATAAATATTCAATAACAAATTGAAATAAAAGAATAATGATTCGGGCCCTCTTGGATGCACTCGAACGAGGGGCATTGGTCGTAGCCGCCAACAACCGCCTGGCTCGCCATCTTCACCTGCAGTTTGGCGAGGCTCAGATCGCCGCCGGGCGCCGCGGGTGGCTAAGCCCAGCCGTCATCCCGTGGAAAGCCTGGATCCGTGATCTGTGGGAGGAGTCGTTGGTCAATGGTGGTCGAGCCGGCCAGCTGGACCTGCTGCAGGAACAACAGGCCAGGCAGCTATGGCTCGAGATCATCGCGGCATCCGATAGGGTCGGCCCCCTTAGCGACATCAACGGATTGGCGGACGGTGCCGCTCACGCTTGGCAGCTGATGCACGATTGGGGGATCGAGCTGGCCGAAATTGAGGCCGGCGCGATCACGGCGGATCATCGAGCGTTTGTGGACTGGGCCAGAGCTTACCGCCGCCGATGCGCCGAAGCCGATTGGGTTGAGGCGGCGGTGTTGCCGGAACTGCTGGAGTTGGATCTGAGCAGCGGAAAGCTGCCCATTGGCTCAGCTGTCTGGTTTCATGGTTTCGATGCCTGGACACCCGCCCAACAGCGGTTTAGGTCAGCGCTCGAACGAAGTGGCGTGGTGACCACGATTCCTGAGCACTTTGAGTCCGTTGCTACTGGGCGCCGCGTGGTGTGCATAGATCCTGAGGCCGAAATCCAGTCTGCCGCCCGTTGGGCGCGAGCGCGTTTTGAAGCCCGCCCCGACAGCGTTGTGGGGGTTATCGTGCCTGACTTAGCGGCGAGGGCTGCTAAGGTGCGGCGAATTTTTCTCGACGTGTTTGCTCCTGACTGGAGGGCAAGTTCCGCGGATCAATCGACGCCGGTCAATTTTTCCTACGGAACGGGTTTGGCAAGCGTCGGCGTTGTTATGCAGGCGCTGCTGGCATTTGAGTTAACTAAAACACAACTGAATTATCAGGAGATTGGGCAGTTATTGCGAAGCCCGTACCTGCGTGGCGGTGTTCGGGAGGCGGCAGAACGTGCTGCTGTGGAATTGGAACTCCGGGAACTGGCGGACCCGGATGTTGAACTGTCTGCTGTGGCGGCACTGAGCTCGGCCCAGGCACCAGAATTCGCAGCTTTGGTTGAAGCTGGAATTAAGGCGCGTGATCGCCCGGATGTTCAGTCGCCAAAGGAATGGTGCCACTGGATCACCGCGTTTTTGAAAGCGGTGGGCTGGCCGGGTGACCGGGTTCTCACGAGCGCTGAATTCCAGGCGGTGGTTGCATGGAACGATTTACTCAAGGATTTTGCTGCTTGCGAGAAAATTGTCGATCGCATCGACTTTCGCAGAGCGATGGGCATGCTGACTCGAATG
>JAYZJE010000166.1:0-3530 GCA_036164895.1 Pseudomonadota bacterium | reverse complement strand
CCCCATGTAACCGTACATTTCCCCGTAGGGCCCTTCATCCATGCCTTGATCCAGCGGAATAATTCCCTCGATGATCATCTCTGCATGGGCGGGCACCAGCAGATCATTGGTCTCGGATTTGACCATCTCGACGGGCTTGCCGCGCAAACCTCCAGCGATCAGCATCTCGTCTTCCCCAAGTGCCGCCATTTTGTTACTACTGACTGCAAAGGTAATCGGATCTGGGCCGACGGCAATCGAGCAGTGCGCGAACTTTTCGCCCCGGCGCCGCTTCGCGTTCAGTAACAGCCAGCCATGCTGGCCAGGTTCAGGATTAACCCCGATCCGGTTTTTGCCGTGCACCATGCTGCGATAGGTTCCCACATTGGGACCTATTTCCTCATCGTAGAGAAAGACCGATCCCATATTGATATATCGACTCGCATCGGCAGGATTATTCTTGAACCATGGGTACTGCGTGACATCGATCGCATCGCCGGTAACGATCACTTGCTTGCACGGGGCGCTGGCGACATCCAATGTCACCGGTTCGATACGATTCCATTGCCCACCGCTATCGAGCCGTTTGCCAAGCTCTTTGATGACCGAGCGATACAGGATCTGCTCGTCTTCGGACGCAATCTCGGCGCCGAAGGTCAGCGCTTCATCTGCCCAGCTGCCGTAGGGATTGCAGACGATTGGTCCTTCCCGCCAATCGCCGCCAATCTTGACCCGCTCAATCAGCAGAGCTGGAGCACTATCCGTTCCAAAGCGATCGACCATACGATAAGCCAGAGCAGTGGCCTCATATTTATCCTGATCTATTTCCGGTATGCGCTTTACCCGGCCTCTGGCTTCCAGCGCCATGATGTAATCGCGCATCCCATCGAAGGGCCCAATATCAGGGATGGTCATTGACTCTTTAGCTACCGCCATTCTCGATCTCCTTTGTCCGGATCAATTTCACGGTGCCTACGCTGAAAGGTCAACGCAACTTCCCGTGAAATTTTCATTTTTGCTTGTTCAAGATAAGTTTTCATCAATTGACCCGACATCACAAAACAGCGGCCAATCAATTACATGTATACCACGCAGTTGCGCCCACGCTCGAACGTTCAATGATCGTGACCATGAGGCCTGCTGGAAAAAGCCGCAACACGGCCATCGAGTTCAGCCGACGCGCAGAAATTCTTTTTGGCAAGCAGCTTTTCGAAGGCTGCCGCCCAGTGCTCGTAATAGCTCCAGTCCTCTTCCGGGTGCCTTTCGGCATCCCATATACCAATTGCCTCGATCAGCAAACTGCGAAACTCTTCCCAATCGAATAGCCCCGCCTCGTGAAGCGACATCGTCAACCCGAAAAGGCGACTCTCCCACGGAGATTCGAACACCAGTTCACCATTGGTGCGCGGCGGTGCTGCCGGCCCATCCTGATCGAGCATCTGTGACGAACTCTTGTTGTCCATGGTTCGCAACAATTATTACTTGGCGTCCGGCGCTGTAGCCTGCGCCACCCCGATCATGGAATCCCGCGTAACCAGCGCCTGAAGTTCGGCTTCAGTCATCGTCCCGGTTCCATCCGGTCGCTGGGGGACGACCATGTAACGAATCTCGGCGCTGCTGTCCCAAACACGTATTGTCACGCTTTCCGGGAGTTTCAGCCCCATCTCGCCGAGTACCTTGCGCGGTTCACGAACTACACGCGACCTATATGCCGGAGCCTTGTACCAGGTTGGTGGCAAACCGAGTACCGACCACGGATAGCAGGAACACAAAGTGCACACGACGACATTATGTTCCTTTGTGGTGTTTTCGAGTGCGATAATGTTGTCACGAACAGTAATACCAAGTTCGGCGAAGGCGCTACTTGCATCTTCACACAATCGAGCCTTGTAATCAGAATCCAGCCATGAGCGAGCAACGGCCGTTGCCCCGTTCAGGGGACCAACATCTCGCTCAAAATACTTAATTACCGCATCAACCGCGGTTGGATTGACCAATCCCTTTTCTATTAGCAGAGACTCAAGTGCTTCTACCCGAAGCTCGATTCCCGGTGTGCCGTGTTCATGAATTGCCGCCACGTTGTTTCCTTCAGTTAATTACGCTCAAGCTGCGATGAGATAGCTCTCGAACAGATCCAATTCCACAAAAGTTTCCGGCTCAGCCGAATCGCCCCATAGTTCTTCGCCTACGAATTCAACCGTGTAAACGTATTGTGGATTCTCGCCTTTACCATGGGCATTGGTATCCGGAAATACCATAGCCGGGTGCACTCGCGTAATCACCCCGCGCCGTAAGCGCGCATAGGCCGGAAGTCGCGTATGGCCGGCCGGCTGATGGTTCCGGGTCAAGATGGCCTGACCTTGCACGTATGCCGGCGATTCGTTGACTTCCCGGATCACATGCAGACCGCGTAACGGCGATCCCTGCTGTGGCAGGGGCAGCGCTGGACCACTTGAGGCCGGCTTCAGCTTGCCGTCGAGCCGCTGGTCCAGTTCACCATGAGCCAGCAATCCCTCTTCCTCCAGCTTCAATTCCAATGCAGCCAACCAGCGACCGTAGTAGCCGTTCTGAAAGTAGCTGATCGGGTCCAGACGTTCGCCCCGGTAGCGCGTGGCATCGAGGTTGATTCCTTCACCGCCACTGACACTAAGCGAAATACCGAAAACCCGGCCTTCCCAGCGCTCGTGAAATACCGGCTCATTCGGCTCCAACTCAATGGAACCATAACCGTGCTGACCACCCAGATCATGAAACCTGTTCAAGGATCGCTCACCTTAACTGGGCCAAATAGTATCTCACAGATAATTCTTTGGATTTTTTCCAACCCATTCAGTGCTTCCATTATTTGCGGTATTGCCCAGTCCTACGAGGCCGACTTATTTGGTTCAAAACCTCATATAGGCGCCGGAATTGTCTTTTTGACTGTGGTGGTGATGGGTGGATTTGAACCACCGACCTGCGGGTTATGAGTCCGCCGCTCTAACCAACTGAGCTACATCACCACGGATCGGGGGAGGTGATTTTCTGCCCCGCTCCTAGCTATGTCAAGAAAACCTATATTACTGCAGGAGTAACAGGATCTTCTGTCATGCTCATAGCTTTATCACGATCGATCGCGGCAAAAATTTTCCCTACGGTCCCGCGACTTCGAAACAGGTTGAACAACACATCGCCCAAATCGATCCGGTTGATATGACCGGTGACATGGGGAGAATTAAACAGTGCACCGTTACCGGTTGGGCGGCGCACCATCGGCCCGCCTGGGCGTACAATCGTCCAGTTTAGATTGCTACCGCGGAGGTGTTTTTCAGCCCAAGTTTTCGCCCTGAGCGCCTTTCCGATAAATGCCTGGGTAAACGGATCGATTGCGTCTCGGCTGTCGCCACAGCCGATGGAAGTAACCAAAACAAAGCGGCTGATCCCGGCCGACTGAGCCGAGTTAATCACGTTGATGTTGCCTTGGGAATTCAAAGCCGCGCTGCCACCAAGATAGGCTACGACTGCCGCATTGGTGGTCGGTAAGCCTTGGAAAACTGCTTCAACTTGGTCTG
>JAYZJE010000165.1:0-4675 GCA_036164895.1 Pseudomonadota bacterium | reverse complement strand
GCCGTTACCCCACTGACCAGGGTTTCGATGAATGGTATGGAATCCCTAGATCATCGGACCAAGCCTTCTGGCCGGATAGCGATAGCTTCCAGCAGGGTTCCCACCCGGATGCCGTGTTCGCCCGCGTCATGTCGGCAAAGCGAGGTCAAAAGCCCAAAGAACTGGATGTCTATGATCGCGCCAAGCGCGCGACGATCGACCGGGAAATCACCGACTACGCCATCGATTTCATTAAGCGCAAGGCCAGCGCTAAGCAGCCCTTTTTCGCCTTTCTTCCTTATACGCAAACCCACGAACCGGTCGACGCCCATCCCGACTACAAGGGTAAGACCGGAAATGGGAGCTTTGCTGACGTTCTTGCACAAACGGATGCCTATGTGGGTGAGCTCTTGGAGACGATCGAACAGCTAGCGCTCAAAGAAAACACTATCTTTATCTTTACGTCAGACAATGGACGCGAAGGCGTAACGAGATCGTTTGGATTCACCGGCCCCTGGCGAGGAACTATGTTTTCTCCCTATGAAGGGTCCTTACGCGTTCCTTTTCTGATCCGCTGGCCCGGGAAAATCCCTGCCAAGCAAGTCTCGAACGACATTGTCCATCAGATAGATGTGTTTACCACATTGGCTAATTTCGTAGGAAGCGAGATCCCGCAAGATAGAACCCTCGATGGTGTTGACCAGTCTGATTTCCTGATGGGTGAGTCGAAGAAATCCGCTCGAGAATCCGTCATCATTTACATTGGCAATGAACTTTTTGGTGTGAAATGGCGCAATTGGAAAATGCTTATCAAGGAACTCGATGAAGACAGTTATGCGATCCGAACCATGGCCTACCCATCCATCTATAATCTGCTCATAGACCCAAAAGAAGAGGTCCCTGAACTCTTCTATCTCGATGACACCTGGGTAGATGCTCCCTTATGGCAAGTCATAGAAGACCACGAAGCATCGATTGAAGAAGACCCTGGCACTCCAGATCCCTAGATATCAAAAAACTAATCTAAATAATCCCTTTCTCTATAGAAGGGGTAGATCGAGATAAGTCCTGTAGGAATAATGGGGCTGACCCGGTTTTTCGATTAGTATCCGCAATACTAAAATCAACTTCATTCTTCCTCCTCGCTAATACGTGCGGGGTAAATTAATTCATTATTGGGTTTGGTACCTTTTTTGACTTCCTGCGCTGACTACGATTGGCTAACACCAGATACAGCGCTGCGGAAACCCCCGAAGCCCCGAACAGCATGGTCATAACGACGATCTGATACCTCGCCGCCAACAGCGGTGAAACCCCAGATAATATCTGACCAGTCATCATCCCAGGCAGCGTCACGAGGCCAACCGCAAAACACGAATTGATGATCGGTATCAACGATGCCTGAAACGCGATTCGCCGAGCCTCTATATACGGTGTTTCTCTATCGTATTCGAATTGGAACCTTTCGGCCGCAAGGCTGACGGTATTCATTGCGCTGGCAATAATCATTCCCCCCAACGGCACTACGTAGCTTGGACTAAACCATGGTTCAACATTGATAATGAGCTGGATAACCAGCGCGAGAGTCAGAACACTACCGACGGATATTGCACCGAGTGAATTAAGATACATGTGTGGCCGCTTTTCCTGCAGTGGCCGAATCGCTATCCAACTGGCTGCGGTAAGCATGATCACCAGGACGGCGATGATGAATTTCGGCTGATCAGTTTCAAAAATATATACCAATACATAGCCAATGAACAGCAACTGGATCAGCATTCGCAGCGTGGCGTAAATCGCAGTCGGAGCATCGGTAGACCAACAAAACATGATTCCGATAACCACAGCCACGGGAAGAAACGCAAAGATCAGCCCTTGCAACGAAATCGTTATTATTACTGTGTCCATATGAATTCGGATCGCATGAAGTCAGCCTAAAGATTTATATAGAGATTGCCCGATTACATTCGTGATCGCAGTGGATAGTTCCACGCGTTTAAAACCGTTATCCTTTGCGTGCTTTGATGCTTGATTCATAAGTGCCGTGCCAATGCCCTTGGACCGGTAATTTTGGCAACACAAAGATCATCTTTGTCGCTGTTACTTCTTCGGTCGTTTCCGCCTTCGGACAAACTGCACCGGGACTTCGGGTGTTTCTGTGTTGTCGGCCTGCTTCCTGCGGGTGGCTGATCGGCGCTGCCTGCGCTGGCGGTTGATCAAGGCAATGAGCACAACGGCGGCGACTATAATTAAAGCCAGTATTTGTTGGGTGGATTCTTCCATCCGGATGCCGCTGGTCTGACGATTAACTCCCAAGTTGATATGCGAGCAGCGCCCCAAAATAGCCCAGGGTGGTCATGTATACCCAGGCAAATGCTGGCCACGTCCAGCCGTTTGTCTCGCGGCGCATGACCACAAGGGTCGCAGTGCATTGCAGGCAGAACGCGTAGAAGATCAGCAAACCAATCGCCATTCCAGTCGTGAACACGGGGTGCCCGTCTGGCCAGGTTGCGCCCTTCAGCCGGTCGGTAAGGCGACCATCGGTTTCGTCGATGTCAGAGCCGACCGCGTAAATTGTAGCGAGCACGGCGATGACCACTTCCCGCGCGGGAAAACTCGCGATGACGGCTGCAGAAACCTTCCAGTCCCAGCCCAGCGGTACAAACATTGGCTGCACCGTTTTGCCTATACGCCCGAGGTAACTCCGTTCCAGATAGGCTGAGGCTTCGGCGTTATCGATTTTTTCGAGTCGAACGGGCAGCGCATCCTCGTTGAGCGTTGCTGCTGCAGCTGCGCGTTCGGTGTTAAATTGATCGGCGATTGCCTCGGTGCGTGGGAAGTACGCCAGCGCCCAAACTAAAACTGCGACGGTGAAAATGATTGTGCCTGCGCGCACGAGAAAAATTTTGCCACGGTCTAGTAATCGGATCAGCACCGATTTCAGGTTGGGCAGCCGATACGGCGGAAGTTCGACCAGGAAGGTTGGGGTCGGCCCCTTTAGAGCTGAGCGCTTCAATAGCAGTGCAGTAAAAATTCCACCAAAAATACCCAGTAAGTACAGACCGAATAACACTAGGCCCTGCAGAGTAATTAACCCGAAAAAGAAATGTTGTCGTGGAATGAATGCACCTATCAGTAAAGCATATACTGGCAAACGTGCCGAGCAGGTCATGAACGGGGCGGCCACTATCGTCGCGATTCGATCCCGTCGGTTTGGGATGACTCGAGTGGCCATGATGCCTGGGACCGCGCAGGCGAAGCTCGACAGCATGGGAATAAATGACTGACCCGATAGTCCGCATTGCCGCATCAGACGGTCCACCAGAAATGCGGCGCGGGCCATGTAGCCTGAATCCTCGAGAAAAATTATGAATGCAAACAGAATCAGGATTTGGGGTAGAAAAATAATGACGCTGCCAACCCCGGTGATGATGCCGTCGACTAGCAGGCTGGCCAGCGCGCCAGGCGGCAGCAGCGCTGCCAGGCTGCCGCCCAGCCAGGCGGTAGCATCGTCGATCAGGTCCATAATCGGTGTGGCCCAAGAGAACACGGCCTGAAACACCGTGCCCATGACTAGCACGAATAGAATCGCCCCAATCAGCGGGTGATTCGCTATGCGGTCTGCCCGGTCGAATGTGCTACGAACCGGTTCCCCACGCGTTTCGACCCGCTTCATGATGTAGGCGATCCCGGTGTAGCGGCGTTTGGCTTCAACTGCAGCGAGCGGCTCGTTGCCGCTGATACTGGATCGAGCCCGCCAAATTTTGGCAGCTACCTCATCACAGTCCAGTTTTGCCAGCCGCTTTTCTGCCTCTCCGCCATCATCAATAATCGCTCGTTCCACCATATATTCGAGTTCAGTCAGGCCGGTGTCAGGCAAGCTGCGCGCGATGGCTCTAGCAGCCTGGCGAGCTTCTGGCATAACTAACGGGCAATTCACCGGGCCCTGTTCGAGGGCATCAGCGAGCGCCTGTTTCAGTTCGTCGATACCCTGGCCAACGGTTGCCACGAACGGTACGACGGCTGCGTTCAACAACATCGCAAGTTCTTCGCAGTCGATGCGGATCCTTTTTTTGTCGGCTAAGTCGGCCATATTTAGCGCGACAACAACCGGCTTGCGGAGTTCTAGGATCTGGCTGACCAGAAAAAGATTACGCTGCAGGTTGGTGGCATCGACAACGATCAGTATCGCATCCGGTGTTTCCAGCTCGCTGCGGTTGCCCATTAGCACATCGATTGCGACCATTTCATCCGGCGATTGTGCGGCCAGCGAATACGCCCCCGGCAGGTCGATCAGTACAACTTCCTGATTACCAAGATTTGCAATGCCGGTGTGCATCTCTACCGTGACGCCCGGGTAATTGGCGGTTTTCTGCCGAAGTCCCGTCAGTGCATTGAATAGGGTGCTTTTACCGGTGTTTGGGTTACCGATGACGGCGATGCCGCGGCGCGCAGCGCCGCGCGAGCCGCGAAATTTTTGCGGGGAAGGCTGAATCTTAGCTGTTACATCAGCGGCCGACGGCATTGCTAGCTAATACCTCTATGCGCCGGGCTTCGGCGCGGCGTAGGGATAGCGAATAACCCATGATTTGGACCTCGATGGGATCGCCACCCAACGCTTTTCTGAGCATCGCGATTTCAGAGCCTTCCAGCAAACCAAGCGCCATTAGGCGCTGGGCCAGCGGCCCCCCGCCAC
>JAYZJE010000164.1:0-5568 GCA_036164895.1 Pseudomonadota bacterium | reverse complement strand
AGGTTGTCTGCGAAATAAGCTTGCAGGCACCCGATGCCACCGCAACAGATCCTCGTTTCAGCTAACCATGCTAGCGATACATGTAGAACAGAAAATCCGTAGATGTACGTATGACAAAAGAACGCTTAACGTGGGGCTCGACTCCGACTTAGCTGCAGGGGTATGAAACGGCACAGAATAATTAGCAGGTGGATCTTCCCTGTTCTAGGCAAGACGGAAGCAGTGCTCTACACTGACCGAAACGGCCATCTAAAACCTCAGCGATCGCAACCCACTTGACGGAAAACTCCCCGATGATAAAGCGCATGTTAATCATGTTGACCTTGCTTGTGCTTTTCTTTGGCGCACTCTTTGGTTGGAAAACGTATGTGAATGCAGGGCAGGGATCCAGGGATCCGTTCCCTCCGGTGACGATTTCCGCCACCGCCGCGCGGGCAGAAACATGGACGCCATCACTTACCGCCGTGGGATCGTTGCGAACGGAAAACGGCGTTAATGTAACGGCGCAAGCGCCCGGGCTCATCACCGCATTGTATTTTGAGTCCGGTGCCGAGGTGAACGCCGGTGACCTACTGATCCAGCAATTTGCCAACGATGACCTAGCGCGACTTAAGGGACTGAAAGCTGAGTTACGCCTAGCCGAAATCACACTGAAACGCGCAAAAGAGCTGTTGCAGGACCGGTTGACGCCGCAACTGGACCTGGATAAGGCCGAGAGCAACCTGGATCGAATTCAAGCGGAGCTAGAATCCGTACAGGTTACGATAGACAAAAAGTCGATACGCGCGCCATTTGCCGGACAGCTGGGCATCCGCCGAGTCAACATCGGCGAACATATCCAGCCGGGCGACAATATTGTCAGCCTGGAATCATTGAACCACATGCTCGTGGTATTTCCATTGCCGCAGAGGCACCTTCCGCAAGTACACCTGGGCCAGCGAATGGAAATCAGCGTGGATGCTTATCCGGATCAGATTGTCGTCGGCGAAATTAACGCCATAGAGCCGGAAGTAAACCGGACGACGCGCAGCTTTTGGATACAGGCATCACTGCCAAACCAATCCATGGGCCTGCGACCAGGCATGTTTGCGACAGTCAGGATCCCGCTCACCGCCGAGGAAAGTGTCGTTACCGTGCCGCAGTCAGCCATCACCTTTAACCCTTACGGTGACTTCGTATACGTTATTCAGGATACAACTGATGCATCCGGACAGCCTGAACCGACGGTGCAGAATGTCTTCATTACCACTGGTGCAACGCGCGGCGACCAGGTTGCAATTGTTGACGGCCTGGCTGTCGGCGAACGCGTGGTGACTTCAGGACAACTAAAGCTGCGCAACGGCTCGCGGGTCATTATTGACAACAGCGTTGTGGTCAGTGACAGCGCCCGACCGATCCCGAAAGAAAACTGACCAAGCTGCGCGATGAACTTCACTGACATCTTTATCCAGCGTCCCGTCCTGGCAACCGTGATCAGCCTGCTGATTCTGCTGGCCGGACTGCGTTCCATGCAAATGCTGACAGTCAGCGAATACCCAGCGAGCGAAAGTGCAGTGGTCACGGTGTCAACCACCTACGTTGGTGCCGAAGCTGGCCTGGTGCAGGGTTTTATCACGACACTGCTGGAGCGTGAGATCGCCAGTGCGGATGGTATCGACTACCTGGAATCCAGCAGTTTTTATGGATCAAGCCTGATCACTGCACACCTGCAGCTGAATTACGATCCATACGACGCATTGACGCAGATCACCTCCAAGGTTAATCGCGTTCGCGATGAGTTGCCTCCGGAAAGTGAAGAGCCCGTGATCAACGTAGCAATTGGCGAGGCAACCGCGGCAATGTACCTAAACTTTGCCAGCGACACTCGACCGGCGAACAAAGTCACTGATTACCTGATTCGCTTGGTGCAACCAAAAATCGAAGCCGTGCCGGGCATTCAACAGGCACCAATGCTAGGCGCCAGAAATTTTGCGATGCGCATCTGGCTGGACCCCCTGCGGATGGCTGCGCTGAATATTTCCCCGAGCGACGTGCGCAATGCGCTCAAGAATAACAATTTTCAGGCTGCGGCCGGCAAAACCAAGGGCGAAGCCATTGCCGTAAATCTAACCGCCGATACGGACCTGCAGACGGCCGAGGAATTTCGGCGGCTGGTCGTTGCCGAGCAGGATGGCGTGATCATTCGCCTGGGTGATATTGCCTCGGTCGTCTTAGGCGCGGAGGACTATGACAGGTCAACGGCCTATACCGGCAAGCCCGCGACGACCATGGCCATCAATGTGCTACCGAATGCCAACATTCTCAAGGTGATCCGGGAGGTGCGGGAGCTCTTTCCCGAAATTCAGCGGCAATTGCCACCCGACCTCACCGGATCGATATCTTACGACCGGACCCTTTACATCGACGATTCGATCAACGAAGTTGTGACCACGCTGATCGAAGCCGTCGTCATTGTCACACTGGTGATTTACCTGTTTTTGGGGTCTGTTCGCTCGGTTATTATCCCGATCGTAGCGATCCCCCTGTCACTGATCGGCGCCGGGACCATCATGCTGGCCCTCGGCTACTCACTGAACCTGTTAACGCTGCTAGCGTTGGTGCTGGCAATCGGGCTGGTCGTGGACGACGCGATCATCGTGGTCGAGAACATACAACGACACATCGAGAAAGGCATCGCACCGCTCAAGGCGGCCATCATCGGGGCGCGTGAATTGGCTACCCCGGTGATCGCGATGACGATCACCTTGATCGCGGTCTATGCGCCGATCGGATTTTCCGGCGGATTGACAGGAAGCCTGTTTCGGGAGTTTGTCTTTACGCTGGCCGGCGCCGTGATTATTTCCGGCGTCGTCGCACTGACGCTGTCGCCGATGATGTGCTCGCGTACGCTGACACCTTATGACAGCGAAGGACGCTTCGCACTGTTCCTCAACGCGCAGTTTACCCGTCTGCGCCGCGCCTACGAGCGCCGACTACACAATTCCCTGGACTATATACCGGTTACGCTGGTGTTTGCCGTCGCAATCCTGGTCAGCATTTACTTCATGTTCCAGTTCATCGACAGTGAGCTGGCTCCGGTTGAAGATCAGGGGGTGGTGCTGGTGAGATCCACCGCCAACGCCAACACATCCCCCGAACAGCTGACGCGGTACACGGCCGCGCTGACTAAATCCTACGAGGATTTTTTTGAAGATTCGGAACAGAATTTTCTGTACAACGGCGTCTTCGGTAATGTCTCCGAGACACCTCGTAATTTCGCACTATCCGGCTTAGTGCTGAAACCCTGGAGCGAACGCAGCCGCACCCAGATGGCATTGCAACCGTTGGTGCAGGAGCGGATCGATCAAATTGCCGGCTTGCAGTCGGTGGCGTTCCCGCTGCCGACACTACCCGGCGCAGGCTTCGGTCTGCCAGTGCAATTCGTCATCGGTTCCACCGACCCACCGTCCGCGGTATATGCCGTTGCCCAGGAAATGCTGGCAAGAGCTCAAGCAAGCGGCCTGTTCGCGTTTGCGGATATCGATCTGAAGTACGACCGCCCCGAGGTCGAAATCAAAATCGACCGCGACAAGGCTGCCACTTTAGGCATTGATATGGAGCAGCTCGGCAGGGATCTTGGCACAATGCTGAGCGGCAACTACGTAAACCGGTTCAGCATGCAGGGCCGCAGCTACAAGGTTATCCCGCAGGTGCAGCGCCGCTACCGGCTCAACCCCGACCAGCTTGGCCAGTTCCAAGTGTCGACCAGAAGCGGAGAACTGGTGCCGCTGTCCTCACTGGTGGCATTCGAACAGACCGTCAAGCCACGGCAGCTTAATCGTTTCCAGCAATTAAACTCGGCGATGCTATCGGGCGTGCCAATGCCGGGCGTTCCGGTCGGAACGGCGATCGAGTTTCTGCAACAACAGGGGAAAGAGGTCTTTCCACAGGGCTACTCGGCCGATTATGCGGGCGCATCACGGCAGTACATCGAGGAAGGCAGCGGCTTCGTGTTCACATTTTTTTTCGCCGTGATCATCATTTATCTCGTTCTCGCAGCACAATTTGAATCGTTTCGTGATCCCCTGATCATGCTCGTCAGCGTGCCAATGTCGATTGCCGGTGCGATGGTGTTTCTGACCTTAGGTCTAGCGTCTGTCAACATATTTACGCAGGTCGCCCTGATTACCTTGGTTGGCTTAATCAGCAAACATGGCATTTTGATTGTGCAGTTTGCGAACCAGTTGCAGCAACAGGAAGGCTTGACTAAGCGTGCAGCGATCGAGAAAGCATCGGGAATTCGCCTACGGCCTATAGTGATGACGACCGGAGCCATGGTGTTCAGTGTCGTGCCACTGATCACGGCATCGGGTGCGGGCGCGGTAAGCCGTTCGCATTTAGGCTTGGTGATTGCGAGCGGCATGTCAATTGGAACATTGTTCACGATCTTCGTCGTGCCAGCTATGTATGTGGTGCTGGCAAAGCAGCACGATGTAGCCACGGTGGGCTCAGCGAAGTAAATGTCTGCACGGTAAACAGACACACAAATATCACATTGCGTCGACGCACATATCGGCAGAATTGCAACGCGTGACATTTTTCGGCGTGCACACGGATAAACAAACCGGCTGGCAAATCGATGTGTACGACCCGAAGCACACCGGTTAACGGCGATGAACGATCTCGACGTATTAATTATCGGCGGCGGCATCGGTGGGATGACCACAGCGTTAGCGTTGCAGCAGCGTGGCTGCCGTGTTTCCGTGTTCGAACAATCCGCAGAATTTACCGAAGTGGGTGCCGGACTGACGCTGGCGTCCAACGCAATGCACGTCATGTGGCACCTGGGTCTGAAAGAACCGATGGGCCAATTCTCAACGCTACCAGACCACGGGGCCATCAAGCACTACCGCACGGGCAAGCACCTCGTTGACATTGCTCGCGGCAATACCCAAATAGAAAAGTACGGGGCCCCTTTTTGTGTTGCTCACCGGGCCGATGTGCACGACACACTGGTTGATGCAGTGCGAGCGAACGATAACCAGGCAATTCATCTCGGTCGAGAATTTGTCAATCTTGATCAACATAACGGCTGCGTCATCGCCCGGTTCAGCGACGGCAGCGAGAGCCGCGGAAACCTGTTGATAGGTTGCGACGGCATGAAATCCGACGTCCGGAACCGACTGTTTCAGACCGAGTCGCCCCAGTTTACTGGCTATGTAGCCTGGCGGGGCCTAGTGCCAATGGACCACCTTGACCCAGACGTCGTGGTCCCGGATACGGCCATGTATATTGGACCCGGCCACTTCCTAACCCGTTACCCGGTTAACAGCCGCACCCGGCTGAACTACGTCGCCGTCGCGCACACGCAGCGTTGGGAGACAGAAAGCTGGACGGTACGCTCTGAAGTAGCTGAATTAAAGGATGAGTTTCGCGAGTTTGCCCCAGCGGTGCAACAGATCATTCGCGCAACGCCGCCGGAACTCTGCTACAAGTGGGGCCTGTTTGACCGCGAACCGTTACCGGAATGGTCGCGGGGGCACGCCACGTTGGCCGGGGATGCCGCCCATCCGATGTTGCCGTTTCTTG